>JALUER010000052.1 GCA_027043825.1 Microcaldota archaeon | reverse complement strand
CTGGGCCCACCACCCTCTCCGTTACCCTGTTTACATCGGTACCCCTGGCCGGCGCTATGGCGTCTATCTCATCGAAGAAGATCACCGAGGGTGCCACCATCCTGGCCCTGTGGAAGATCTTCCGGATAGCCCTCTCGCTCTCCCCCACCCATTTAGAGAGTATCTCGGGGCCCCTTACCGGTATGAAGTTGGCGCCGCTCTCGGTGGCCACGGCCTTGGCCAATAGTGTTTTACCAGTCCCGGGGGGACCGAAGAGGAGTATTCCCTTGGGTGGTTCGATCCCCGCCTCCTCGAAGAGCTTGGGGTACTTCAGGGGCCATTCCACGGCCTCCCTGAGGGCCTGCTTCACCTCCTCCAATCCCCCGATGTCCTCCCATCTGACCTTGGGCACCTCCACCATCACTTCCCTCATGCCGGAGGGCTCCACCCTCAGCAAAGCCCTCTCGAAGTCCTCCTTCGTCACCCTCATCTTCTCCAGGAACTCCTTGGAGAGGGGTTCCTCGCCGAGCTCCTTGATGTTGGGCAGGTACCTCCTCAGCGCTATCATGGCTGCCTCCTTGGCCAGGGCCGCCAGGTCGGCCCCTGTATAGCCGTGGGTCTTCTCGGCTATTTCATCCAAAAGCCTGTCCTTCAGCTCGTACTCCAGCCTCCTCATCTTCTCGGTCGGGAGCTCCTTCCTCACGATCTCCTCGACCTTCATCAGGTCCTCTTCACCTTTCACCTTCTCCAGCACCTTCTTGAAGTCGTCGTCCGACTCTGCCAACTTCTCCAGTACGGATATAACGACGCCCCTGTCGTAGAAGACGTCTATGGGCATCCTCCTGGTGTGGATGTGGAGGATCTCCTTCCTGCCTTCCCGGTTGGGAAGTCCTATCTCTATCTCCCTGTCAAACCTACCGGGCCTCCTCAGGGCTGGATCGAGGGCGTCCGGCCGGTTGGTGGATGCGATGACGATGACCTGTCCCCTGCCCTTCAGCCCATCCATGAGGGTGAGGAGCTGGGCTACGAGCCTCTTCTCCGTTTCACCGGTGACTTCCTCTCGCTTTGGAGCGATGGCGTCAATCTCGTCGATGTAGATAATGGCGGGGGCGTTCTTTTCCGCTTCCTCGAAGATCTTCCTGAGGTTCTGCTCGGATTCACCGTAGTACTTGGAGACGATCTCGGGGCCGTTTATGGAGATGAAGTGGGCGTCGCTCTCGCAGGCCACCGCTTTAGCTAATAACGTCTTACCAGTACCTGGCGGCCCGTAGAGGAGAACCCCCTTCGGGGGCTCTATGCCCAGCCTCTGGAAGACCTCTGGGTGCTTCAGGGGGAGTTCCACCATCTCCCGTATGAGCTCGATCTCCCTCTTCAGTCCACCGATATCCTCATAGGTGACACAGCCTGCTCTCCTCTCCTCGGGCTTCTCCTTCACCTCGAGCCTTGTTTCCTCGGTGACGTAGACGACGCCCTTTGGCTCTGTCCTCACCACCACGGCCCTTACCCCGAAGGTCTCGAAGTAACCAGGCACGTATACGGGGATGGTCACCACGTCTTCCTGCGTCAGCGGCCGTTCGAGGAGATAAGCCTTCACGTCGTCCTTCCTGAGGTGCTTAAGGATTTGGGCGCTCTCCTCGTCTGCTGGGGCCAGGACGATCTTTGTGGCCGGTCTCTTCTCCCTTACAGGCAGAACCTCCACTTCCTCCCCTTCAGATGCCCCAGCAGACCTCCTCAGGTCCCCATCCATCCGGATGATATTAGGGTTCCTCTCCTCATCCTCCCTGTACAACCTCAAGGCCTTGGCAACGGTCTCCTTCTCTCCACGGATGAGTATGAAGTCTCCAGAGGTTATACCGAGCTCTCTAAAGGCCCAGGAAGGAAGGCGTGCTACACCCCTCCCCACGTCGTGCTGATATGCCCGCGCAACCCTCAACTTCACCTTTATCACCTCCTCAACCCATACATCTCGTCGAGCTTCCTTGCCACAGATATGAGGTCCTCAAACACCCTTTCTACATCCCTCCTTATCTCTTCAACCAGCCTCTCGAAGGTGGGTTCCCTCAACTCGTAGCGGACACCCCTCTTCACCACGAGACCTCCCCTCATGAGCTTGTTGATGTAGTAGATGGTGGTGGTTCTCTTGGCCAATCCCTCGGAGAGTTGGGTGGACGTGAGGTTGTTATGTATAAGTTTCTTGACGATGGCCCTGTACTTCTCTATGCCCCTGCCGTAGCCCAAGCTGCTGAGGAGGTAGTCCAGGAGGGTGTCCGGTTCTTCACTCAGGGGCCGCCTCTTCCTCTGTATTGTCAGTTCTATCTCCACGTGTCAAAAATATATCGACAAAATTTAAAAAGATTTGACACAGAGATAATATCGGGAAGGGGGTGAGAGCCATGACGTGGGGGTGGATAGTCATTTAGTCCATCCTCCGTCTGGCTCTTGCCTCCTTCCTTTTATATTCATCAGAAAGGGGGTGATCTCATGTTCTACGATCCCTGGGATGACCTGAGGAGGCTGCACCGGGAGATAGACCGGATGATAAGTGAAATGCTCGGTAGGATGGGGAGAGTAGAGCCTACACTCATAAGGGAGCCCGCCGTGGATCTGATAGACGAAGGGGATCACTTTCTACTGGTAGTGGAGCTCCCCGGAGTGAACAAGGAAGACGTGGAGCTCTACGTGAACAGGGACAGCGTTACCATCAGGGCGGAGAGGAAGGGAGGAATTGAAAAGAAGGGGGACAGGTACTACGTGAGGGAGAGGGTATACAGTTCCTTCTACAGGACAATACCACTCCCTGAGCCCGTAATACCCGAGGAAACGAGGGCCACCTTCAAGAACGGCGTCTTGGAGATCACCCTGAAGAAGGAAAGGCCCAAGCTCGAAGGGGAGGAGAAGGGATACAGGGTAAAGATAGAGTGAAATACTACCTCTTCCCAATATCTTTGTGAGGGGCTTCGTCACCTCTGCCCTCGGCGTCGTCCTTCTCCTCCTTCTCTTTCACTCTTACTCGGCGTGGAACGGGGTAAAGGACCTCGACAGGGCCAACACGGAGTACATCCTTCTTTTGAAGGACGTGGAACAGCGGACACTCCTCGAGAACCAGCTATACAGGGGCCTGAAGTCGCATATACTCACCTGCCTTACCGAGCTCTCCTCCGGGAGCGCCGACGTGGTGCTCTGTAACGACAGGATAGAGTCCTACGTCCTCACCTTTGCCGCTCTCAACGGTCTTTACACCTGCCCCCACCCCGTCGTCTTCGTTCCACCCAAGGTCCGCTTCGTCTGCGACGTGGTGGGGGAGGTCGGCAGAGCAAAGTTCCTCATACCCTCCGGGGCGGAGGTGGTACCCTGAGGATAGAGCTCGTTATCCTCGTCGGTCTCATAACCTTCCTCATAGTCACCGTCTCGACGTTGCCCCACGGAAACCTTGA
>JALUER010000051.1 GCA_027043825.1 Microcaldota archaeon | reverse complement strand
GAGGAGAGGAGGGCGAGGGCAGCGGCGACGTAGGGGGCGTCGGAGGGGTCGGAGGTGAGGGTAAGGGCGGTTGGGAGGTAATGTCTTACCGTGTCGTTGTCCAAGACACGTATACCGGTGAGGATGATGGAGAGGAGGTCCTTCACGATCTCTACGTTAACCCCATCTTGCGGAGCCGCTTGGCAACCTCCTTGGCAAAGCCCATCCAAAAGGCTTCGAATTCCTGGCGGTCTTCCATCTCCCCGTAGGCGGGCAGTTGTCTCAACTGGTCAAGGACGGCCCGGACGTTCTCCTCTGGGGGAAGACTCCAGTACTTCCAGCCCTCTGGCCGGTGGACGTCCCGCCTCAGGGCCTCGACTACGGGATGGACGAGCTCCTCCAGGTAGATCTCCGCCACCTCAGGGGACCTCTTCTCCTTAAGAAACTTGTAGGTCCTGTATATGGCGTTCAGGTCCTTTAGGTGCTTCTCCTTCACGCTGTCCGGCATCTCGGGAAACGTCAAGTAACCAAGAATGACGAAGAGGGGATGTTCGTTTGTGGAGAACTTGTCCATCCTCGTGGGGGCGGTCTTGGCGAGCTCCCTGTACCTCGACCAGTCTATCCTATAGTCCGGCGGGACGTGAACATCGATGTCGCTGATCTCCCTCCTGAACTCGGGACGGACGAGGGAGAGGAGGTAAAGGGATCCCAGGGGCTTAACGGTCTTCCCCGTCCTGCTTTGGAACCACGTGAACCACTCTGCCGCCCTCTCCCACCTGAGCCTTTCCTTCTTCACCTGTACTTCACCTTCACGTAGTCAACGAAGGCCTTTGGGTCAAGGTCTTCTCCCAGGGCACGCCTCACCAGCTCCTTCGGAGGGTACACGCTGCCCCACCTGTGGATCTTCTCCCTGAGCCACTCCCGGATGGGTGAAAACTTGCCCTCCGAGACGAGGGAGGGAAGATCGAGGTCCTCCTCCATCTTCCTCCCTATCTGGACAGCCAGGACGGTGCCAATGCTGTAGGTGGGGAAGTAACCCATGGCCCCCAGGCTCCAGTGGATGTCCTGGAGGACACCCTCCGCGTCGTTGGGAGGAGTGATGCCAAGGTATTCCTCCATCTTCTCGTTCCAGGCCTGGGGGAGCTCCTTCACTTCGATAGACCCCTCTATTAATCCCTTTTCTAACTCGTAGCGCAGCATGATGTGGAAGTTGTAGGTGACCTCGTCCGCCTCGACGCGAATGGTGGAGGGTCGGACGAGGTTGAAGTAGGTAAAGATGTCGTCGGGGGAAGCATCGAGGTTCAGGTACTCCCTGACGAGGGGAGCAACGAGGGACGAGAAGGCCCGGGATCGGGCTATGTAGTTCTCCCAGAAACGGGACTGGGACTCGTGGACGCCGAGGGAGACCCCTCCACAGACGGGCGTCTTCCAGAGGGAGGGGTCGCAGCCCCTCTCGTAGAGGGAGTGGCCGAACTCGTGGACTGTGGCGAGGAGGCTCCTGCGAAAGTCCTTACCGTGATACCAGGTAGTTATCCTCACATCGTAGAGACCTATTCCCTCCGTGAAGGGGTGTGCAGAGGTGTCCAGGCGCTGGTACTCCCGTTCAAAGCCCAGGATGTCGAGAATTCTTTCGTTTAGCTCCCTCATCCTCACTGCGTCGTAGGGCGTCTCCTCCAGGGGATGCTCCTGGGGCCAGCCGGAGGAGAGGATCCTCTCCAGCTCCTTCGTGAGGGGTTTTAAACCGGAAAAGAGCCGGTCAGCGTCCTTTACCGTGAAACCTTCCTCGTATAGGTCCAGAAGAGCATCGTAGGGGTGGTTTTCGTATCCAAGATGCTCCGCTTCCTCCCTCTTTATCTCGACGATCCTCTCCAGGTAGGGCCTGAAGGTGCCAAAGTCTGCCCGCTTCTTTGCCTTCCTCCAGGCGATCTTTGCCTCATTAGTGACTCTCTCCTCCTCCCGAAGGAGTTCGACAGGGATCCGGGTGTAGTACTTCAGGGCGCGACGGAGCACCCGAACGATGCCTCGCTCCACGTCGTCGGACGCTTCCTCCTCGGCTCTCTCCACGAGGTCAAGGAACTTCTCGGAGGTGAGTATGGACTGCTTCAGGGCGACGAGGGCAGCGCTTGCCTCACCCCTCTCCCGGGCCGATCCTTCCGGCATATAGGTCTCCGAGTCCCAGCCCATCAGGGCAAGAGAATAGCCAATGGCCCATACTTTCTCGTACTCCTTCAGGAGTTCCTCCACGGCGCCCATAAGAAGAAGAAAGAATGGTGAGGTTTAAAGGAGGTCCTCGATCTCCTTGATTATCTTCTCTACCACGTCGTCGGAGGCAGGCTTAGCCCTCTCTGAGAGAACCTGTATGTTCTTCGTCACCGTGGTCTCGATGTCCCCTTGAAGGGTAAGCTTCGTCTTCTCTATGATACGGGGTGGGTTCCTGAGGGCTCCCCGGACGATCACCTCTCCCTCCAAGGGAGTGGCGATGAGGATGCCCACCTCCTCACCGTTCTCGAGTATGGTATATATTTCGTCGCCTATGGGGGTTGTGCCAAGCTTCTTGACGGTATAGGTGAAGGTGGGGGCTCCCTCCTTGAGAACCTCCTCGATAGCCTCCCTGATGTCCGCCTCGGGGATTCTCCGGAAGGCCTCTATTTCCAGGGTGCCGAACCTCCACTTTATGGTACCCTCTTCCACCACGTACTCGATCCGCACCCTCACCACGTCGCCCTTGTCCAGGTTCAGGCGGTTGACGAGGACCTCGAAGAGGATGCGGTTTAGTTCACCGGCAGCCCGAGCTATTTCCGTCCCACTTACGTGGCCTGCTTTCATCTCCTCCTTGAGTTGAGCGAAGAGGGTTCTCCTGACCTTGGTGGCGTAGGCACCGGCTATTATGAAGCCTGTGCTCAGCTTGTTTACAAGCTTCATGTTATCACCGAGAGATATTAAGTCTCGTGGTCAATAAAACGTTATTGGCTTTTAAAGGGTGGGGAACGGCTATTTTTAGGGATGGAAGAAGGCGACGAACCTCCTAAACAAGGGGACGCACGCATTTCCCAGCTTGTCATGGATGAGTTATTTGATTACGTTCTTTTGGCGGGAGTGTACAAGAGGGAGAAGGATAGAAAGGTCAGGAAGGTTATAAAGCAGCTCATGGAAAAAGAAAAGAGGGACTTCGAGTTCCTCGCTTCGCTAAACGGCGGAAAGCCTAAACTCCCTGTCACGGCGCGCCTGAGGCTATGGTTTTCCCTCCTTCTCTACCGTGTTTTCGGTCCCTCTTTCGTGATAAAGATGGTAGAAAGAAATGAGGGGGAGATCCTTGAGGGATATAGAAGGTTAGAGGAGATAATGGAGGACAGGAAGCTGAAAAACAGGTTAAGGAGACTGATAAGTAGTACGAAGAAGTACGAGAGCACACTGAGAAGCCTGATAAAGGAAGACAGGCTCAAGT
>JALUER010000050.1 GCA_027043825.1 Microcaldota archaeon | reverse complement strand
TCCTTGCTATCGGGAGCCTCCTCCCGGAGCATTCGCTTGCGGAGCTCCTTGCCCCGATCCACGATGTACCTCCTCTTACTGGCCCTCACATCCTCGATCTTCTCCACCGTTATCTTGGCCTCGGTGGGTCCAATTCGGTCGATGGTCTCTAGGGCGGCGGCTATGATGGCAGTCTCTACCATCCCCAGGCCGGAAGGAACGATGATCTCCCCGATGGTCTTCCCGTTCCTTCGCTCGAGCTTCGCCTCTATCCTCCCGATCCTTCCGGTCTTCTGGAGTTCACGGAGCTCGAGCTCACCACCCAGGAGTCCCTCCGTCTGACCGAAGATGGCCCCTATAACGTCGGGCCTGTCCACGGATCCCCTTGCCTCTAACCGAGCGTGAATGAGGTACTTTACGGAGTCGACGTATATCTTTCCCATATTTTTCACCTCCTTCTATTTCGAGAAACCTTATATAGGCTTCTTCCACCTCCACCACTCCCAGGGCGTTACGGAACTCCAGCCTCAGTCTTGGTATCTCCGTTATGCCCCAGTTCAGGAGGTGGGGAAGTAGCTTTCTCCTGAGCTCCTCTCCCTTCCGGTCAAAGTCCGTGAGGATGACAACCCTCCTGACACCCATCCTGTGGAGCCCCTCTGCGACCTCCTCAAGTCCGCCGTAGGTGTTTATGGAGACTACCTTTGTTATGCCAAGCCGTTTCAGGCTTATAACGTCCCTTTTACCCTCTACAATAATTACTTGGCCCTCTCTTAGCTCTGAGAGCTCTTCCAAGACCTTCTCCGCATAGATGAGCATGATACACACCGGAAGGGAGAGGAGTGTGCTGCGCCCTGTTGACCGGGTTTCACTGATCCGCCGGCCACCCGGGGCGCAGCTATTTATTAGCCGGTATGAACTCTTTTTAAGGGGAACATGGGGTATAAAAAGGGCGCACGGGCCGAACGGGAGCTGATGGAGCTCCTCTGGAATAGGGGTTACGCCGTTGTCCGGTCCGCAGGATCTGGAAACACCTATGCCCCCGACGTGATAGCCATAAGGGAAGGTGCCGTGCTCGCCTTCGAGTGCAAGGCTTGGAAGAAGAAAGAGGTCTACATACCCTCCCACCAGATGGAGAAGATGCTGGAGTGGAGGAAGCGGAGTGGAGCAGAGCTCTACCTGGCCTGGAAGTACCCCTACAGGGGCTGGTTTTTCATCCCCATTTACCTCCTAACCAAGCGGGGGAGCAACTACGTCGTCACGTTAGAGGAGGCTGAGGTGCTTTCCCATTCACTGCTTTAGCCCCCTCATCCAATCATAGCTCTTCCCTATCTCTCCCCTCTGGAAGCGCCGAAGCAGGTCCACTGCCGCCCTTCTTATATCTGGCTCCCCGCCCTTCAGGAGGAACCCCTTGTCCTTGGCGTACTCCTCCAGGTCGTTGTATGGGAGCTCCCCCATAGCGTGGAGGTTGGTGAGGAGGACGTGGGCTGCCAGCTCCGGGTTCCTTGCCCGGGATGGGTCTAACCCCCCTACAAGGAGGAGAAGCGTCTCGTCCCTCGACTCCACAACCCCCGGCGTGTCGATGAGGTAGACGCCCCGGGAGAGGCGTAGTAGCTGCTCCCCCTTCGTGAAGCCGGGTTTCGGCGACACCCCTGCCGCGTGCCTCCCCACCAGGACGTTTACCAGGGAGGACTTACCCACGTTGGGATACCCTACAATCCCCACGTAGAGGGGGCGTTTATCCGTTATACCCCGTATCGTCTTTCGGAGGATCCTCGTCCCCCAGCGGTTCTTCGTGGACACGAAGACAGTGGGTGCCTCCTTTGAGAGAACCCTCTTCCAGTCCTCCGCGTATTCCTTCGGGACGAGGTCCACCTTGTTCAGGACGAATATGAGACCCTTCCCCTTCCTCCTGACATATTCCTCGATCCCCCTTATCCTCGTCAGGTCCGGGAACCGGGCGTCGAGCACCTCAAGTACCACATCGGACCTGGAAAGGACGGAGGCGAGGCGACGATTAAGCCGCATCACATTTAACTATGGGGATGCACAATTATTATTTGGTGCCTCTTGGCCTGGACAGAGGCCCCTTCCTGAGAACTGTCGGTGGTCGGTGTGGTAAGGCTGATGGACTCCCCCTCTCAGGTGGCCTCTTTCATAGCGGAGGTGAAGGATCCTTCCTCTTCTTATATAGTGGCTGTTGCCGGTGCATCTGCCAGCGGAAAGAGTACCGTCTCACGAAAAATTGTAGAAGAGCTTGAGAGGCGGGGGCTCCCGGTAGTAAGGGATCCTTCTGGGCGGGCGGCGGTCATAGAGATGGACATGTTCTACAGGGAAGATAACAAGGAGATAAGTGAGGTGCTTGGTGGTAACTTTGACCACCCAATGGAGATCGACGTTAGGGAGCTGGAACGGGTACTGGACAGCCTTGTTGAAGGGAAAGAGACAGAAGTACCCGTTTATGACTTTAAAACGAGTAGGAGGATGGGCTACACAGGCCCCCTCACGCCGGACGACAGTCCGGTGATTGTGGTGGAAGGGCTCTATGCAGTGGGGCTCCTCTCAAGGAGGGCGGATCTCACCATCTTCGTTGAGGCAGACAGCCGCATGGAGCTCTTTGCCAGACGTCTGCTTAGAGACGTGACGAGGAGCGGCCAGAGGATGGAAGAAATAATGAAATTTGTCTCGACGGCCCTTGCCATGTGGAACGTCTACGGTGAGTCCCAGAGGCAGTACTCAGATGTAATACTTCGCAGCCACTACAGTATCCTTGAAGACCGGGGAAAGCCCTCCTACCAGGTAAAGGTTTCAGAATCTATCTTCGCGGAGAAGTTGCCCAGCACGTGGAATAAACTCAGGTCGGGACAGGTGGTGCGGGCAGAAGACCTGGTGGTGGGCGGTGTAGACGAGATGATGCGGGGGAGACTGATCTTCGAAGGGGGACGTCCTGCGTCCTTTGAGGTGTCCTATAGGAAGCTCGTGCCAAGCGGACTGCCGTACATACGGTCTCTCCGTATAGAGTTGTCCCCATCAACGTATACGGCCTTTGTGACGCTTTCGCAGATAATGGGATATACTCCCCGTGTCTTCTACAGGGAAATCGTCGTGCACAGCCAGGACGGCGTTAACTTCAAGTGGTATCCAGAAAGGGAGACGGTGGAAATCGAATCTGACCGGGTAGACAAAATTAAAAGCGTGATAAAGAAGTTCAGGGGTCACATACGGCTTCGCTCCTACTACGCCTCCTCCTTCGATTGAGGTAAAAACCCTTTCTCTGTAGAAGGGAGTTAGGGACCCGTGGCCCAGCCTGGATAGGGCGTCGGCTTGCGGAGCCGAAGGTCCGGGGTTCGAATCCCCGCGGGTCCGCTATGGGGCTTCGCCCCTATGACCCCAGGACGGGTGCGATCTTCGATCGCACACATCGAGGAAGAATCAGCTGGAGGGTGTCTGCTCGGCCCTACACATTGTAGGGCTTCG
>JALUER010000049.1 GCA_027043825.1 Microcaldota archaeon | reverse complement strand
AATACCTCGAACGCCTGACCCCTCATGCTATCACCGGCTAAAATAGGACACCCTGTTATTTAACCCTAACGCCAGACCACGTGGAGCTTCCCCCAGCGGTCGACCCAGGCACAGAGGGTGCCAATCCTTTCCTTCAGCTCCATGGAGTCACCTGTCGCCTCACATCCCCTTCCCCTGCACTCAAAGACTATGTCCCCTCGGAAGCCCGTGGTCTTCTCTATCATGGAGGCCGTTATGACGATAGAACCGCCCGGGTACACCCTCTCCAGGCAGACGTTCTTCTCCAGTCCGGCATCGTGGGCAATAATTGCCGACCGGACGGTGTCGTAGATCTGCTCAACGGGAGTGGGGGTAGAGGCCACTATCCGGTTCTTGAAGACCAGGTATGCCCCTGCCATCACCGCCGCGAAGAAGACGGCCCATACAAGGTAGTTCATGACGGTGTACTCCTGCGCTCTCACCCTATCATCCCCCTAACGAGGTTTACGGACATCCAGGCCGAGACAACGAAGAGGATGGTGGATATGACAAGGTTCTTCCCTATGGTGAGGAGTATGCTGCTCTTTGACGGACCCTCGTAGACGCTGACCGCGTAGTAGGTGAGGAGGGCCGTGAGGATGAGGTTGTAGATCATCACGATGAGGAGGAACTGCCACACGGGTGGGAGCTCGACGCTCTGGGCGCTGGGTATGGCCATGGCGTTTATGCCCAGGGTGGTCCCGAATAGCTCCTGGGCCTCTTCCATGTTCATTCCCGGTGCCTGGAAGGACGAGAGAGATGATATAATGACCTGCTGTAGCGCCACGGTTATGCCAAGGACGATGGGTCCCACCAGAACTGCCATGGACATCATCATGGTGTATATGTCGCTCATCTTGTTCTTCACGCTGTGGATGATTTCCTCCTCCTTTCTCAGCTGCTCGGAGTAGGAGAGAAGTGCCTTGGCGGCCAGCTCGGTGCCCAGCTCCACCGACTTCACCAGAATCTTCATGGCCTTCCTCAGGAACTTACTGGGTACATCCTTGAGCGCCCCGAAGACCGGGTCGAAGATGGCGTCCCGAAGGGACAACCCCAGAACCTTCACGTTGTAGGAGATCTTGGAGAAGACGTTCTCCACGATGGCGGCCTCCGGCATGAATTCCATCACCGAGTCCAGGGCCCCTTCCAGGGGCTTCCCCTCCCCCATGCGGGAGGCGAGCAAATAAACTACGTCCTTGAACTCCCCCTCCATCTCCTCGAACTTCCTCTGGAGCTCCAGTCTCGGCTTGTAGACGATGTACAGGTAAATGCCGAGGGCAGCCACCATCGCCAGTCCAATGCCAAAGATGAGCCAGTAGGGAGTGGTGTCATAGCCCTGGACGATGGACTTCACCTCGTCCATCTGGAGACCCTCTTCCCAGGTGGTGAAGTGGTACTTTTGCCTCAAACAGCCCACGCTGCCACAGTAGTCCACCTCCACCTTGTCGTAGGTTATGTCAAGGGTAGTGTGGAGGAAATAGCCCAGGACGGCGAGGACGACAAAGACGCCCAAGGCCATTCCCAGGGCCCTTTTTCTTATCTTTTCGTAGTCCTTTATGAGTTCTGGCGGCGGCTCCGGCGGCTCGTAGATGTTTGGCCGTTTATCAAGGATGGAGCGGGCAAAGAGGTATGTCACGGCAGGGAGACCGATGACGTATATGGCAATCATCGTTGGCGTGTTCACGGGGAAGCTCCCGAAGGCGGCGGCCACCGGCATGATTATGAAGAGGAGGAGGGGTAAGAAGACCCCCAGGTAGAAGAGCTGAACCGACGGCATATAGAGCTTTCCGGCCGCTTCCTCCATCCTCCTCCTGACCCCGTCCACGATCTCCGAAAGCGCCTGGTCAAGTCTCATCTGCCTTCTGGCGTCCTCAGGCTCCAGGACGGCCCCCCTTATCTGCATGAGGGCGTGCTTTACCTCCATGACGAACCTGCCCCACTTGTAGGCCAGCTTGTCCACCGCCTCCTCCGTGGAAGTGTATAGCCCCATCCTCACGTCCCAGAGTACCTTCCTGAACTCCTCCGCCAGCCTCCCCTCACCGTTTTCACCTGCAAACTCCAGGGCCTTCTCCAGGTTCGGCGTGAGCTTCATGGAGAGGATGAGGTAGCCGAAGTTCTCGGGAAGGGTGGGGATCATATCCCTGATGAGCTTGTCCCGGGCCATCTTGGGGTAGAGGGCCAGGTAAAGGTAGAAGAGGAAGCCCAGGAGAACGGGGAATAGTAGGACGAATAGGGGGATGTAGTTGCCCAGTGAGGCCTCCACCACGGGGTAAGTGAGCAGGTCGCCGAGGGGAATCCCCTCAAAGATGAAGAGGTAGAGGAAGTAGAAGAAGACGAGGACGAGGCCCGTGGCGAAGCCCATCATCCCCATCTGGGCCGCCGCCGACGGTATGCAACGGGGATCCACGTCCCAGCCAAGGAGCTTCACTGCCTCCTCGATTTCCTTGCTCACATTCTTGGCCTTTTGCTTGCACAGGAGCCTGTAGTACTTCAGCACCGGGTCTTCCTTCTTCTCCTCTTCCTTCTTCTCCTTCCTCCTTCTCCTGAGGAAGAGCTCGTAGAGGAGGTGCCCCACCCCCTCACTTCTTTCTCGCCGCGAGGACACCCTTTATCACCGTCTCCTTGGTCCACTCCTCAAGATCCTTCAGGAGCTCCCCCCAGTCCACCTCCCCAAACTCCTCCAGTTGTTTTTCCTTCAAGAGCAGGAACCTGTTGTGGATGGGAACGTAGTAACGGGCCTCCATGAGCTCGGGAATGTTATACTCCAGCGCCAGCTCCTTCACCATCTCCTTCTCCCTTGCCCTAGCCCTTATCTCTGCCCAGATCCCCTCGTAGGACATCCCCCTGAGCCTGCTCACCTTTGCCAGGAGTTCCGAGTTCCTGACGTTGTCCTCCATGAGCTGGAGCTCGTCCACGTCCGCCGAGTAGAGCATGAGGTCCAAGAAGCCTCCCTCCTCGTAGGGGTCGCTTTTCCAGTGCTTCAGGACCTCGGTTATTGAAACCGTCCTCCTGTGCCGCTTCAGGGAACCTGCAAAGCGGATGGGGGCGTTGACGATGACCAGGTCAGTGGCCTTGAAGGAGGTGGTGGGGACCCCCAAATCGTTTACCACCCTGTCCCAGACCGAGTAGGCCGAGTCCCCGTGAATGGTCCCCATCACCACGTTGCCGGCGGCCCCCACCCTCATGGCCTCGTAGAGCACCTTGGCCTCCTTGGAACGGACCTCACCGATGACTATGGCCGAGTCACCCAACCTCAGTGCCGTCCTCAGGGCATCCTCCGGGGGCAACTCCCCCGCTGCCCCTCCCCCTATGGGGCTCCTCGTCTTGAGGCGCTGTATGTGGAAGCCAACTTTTCTCATCTCCTCCACGGGGATCTCCAGGGTGTCTTCTTGAACCAGTATCCTCTGGTTCTGGGGGATCTCCAACATCAACGCCG
>JALUER010000048.1:5426-11856 GCA_027043825.1 Microcaldota archaeon | reverse complement strand
TTCCTCTACAGGGAGCCCATAACCTTTCTCCTATTCCTCCTCATACAGGGGGCCGTGTTCCTCTTCACGCGACGCTTTGCCCCCGGCGCCATGCTGGCCCTCCTGACCGCACTCCCGCTCTACCACGTGACTTTGGGCCCAATCTGCCCCTGTCAGTCCCTGGCTGAACTCCCAGTCTGGCTCAGGTATAAAGAGAAGTACGATCTCATGAGAAAGGGCAAGTTAGGGGTGGGATATTGAAGGTGAACGGCGAGCACCTCAAGCGGGCCATCGGTGAAACGGTGGAAATACTGGAGGAAGAGAAGACCTTCCTCAACGACATAAACGTTTTCCCCGTTGCTGACGGGGACACCGGCACGAACCTCTACCTCACTCTGAAGGGAACCTGGGAGTCCGTCCTTGATCTGGAGGACTACCGGGCCAATATAGTGGCCCAACGGGTGGCAGAGGCGTCTCTCCTCCACGCCAAGGGGAACTCTGGCGTGATCCTTTCCCAGTTTTTCTGGGGTTTCAGGGAGGGGGTGGATGGCAAGGCGGAGCTGGGCGTGAAGGACCTGGCGGTGGCCTTTGGCACCGGTGCCAAGTACGCCTACGCCGCCGTGGCAAACCCGGTGGAAGGCACCATACTCACCGTCATGAGGGAAGCTGCCGAGTGGTCCGCCCGAATCGCTCAGCGCTTCAACGATGTCCGGAACTTCATGACGTCCGTCTTTCAGCGGGCTGTCCACGCCCTTGAAAGGACGCCTGAGCTCCTGGCAAGGATTGGCAAGCCCGCCGTCATCGATTCGGGTGCTTATGGATTTACCCTCTTCCTGGAGGGCTTCGTGAGGGCCGTGGGGCGGCAGGTGAAGGGTAAGAGAGTGAGGGGCGTGAGGGTAGAAAGGGAAGGCGGCGAAGGGGAGCTCTTCTGCTCCAACTTCCTCGTGACGGGTGGTAGCCCCGACGTCCTGAAGTCCATAGCCCTTCGCTACGGGGACTCGGTGGTCGTGGTGGGAAGTAACGGGGTCTTCAAGGTCCACGTCCACACCTCCACACCTGAGGAGGTCGAGAAGGCCCTTTCTGCTGTAGGAGAAGTAACTGAAAAGAAGGTGGAGCCCATATGGTGAGGTTTAGCGTGGTCACCGACTCGGTCTACACCCTTCCTCCCGAACTGGACGCAGACATCCCCGTTGCCCAGGTGAGCGTCATCGTTGACGGGGAACGGGTCATACCCTCCAAGGACATCACGGCCCAGGAGGTGGTGAAGCTCCAGCGGGAGGGGCACAGCGTTACAACGTCGGCCCCCTCCCCCGCCGAGTGGTTGAGGGTGTTCAACGAGGCAGAAGAACCCATCGTGGCCGTCACGGTCTCTTCCAAACTGTCTTCCTCCTACAACAACGCCTTAATCGCTGCGAGAATGGCGAAGAAAGAAGTATACGTGGTGGACTCCCTCTCGGCGACCATCGGTCAGGGTCTTGTGGTCTACCGGGCGCTTCTCCTCTCGGAGGTGACGGAGGCAAAGGACGCCGTGGAGAAGCTAAGGGACGTGGCCAGGAGGACGAGGATATACCTGAGTGTGGGTAGCATGGAGTTCCTTGCCAGGAGTGGGAGGATCCCCTGGGTGGCTGGCAAGCTCGGTGAGTTCTTGGGGGTTCACCCCATTCTCACGGTGGAGGACGGCGTCATAAAGAAGCACTCTACGGTTCTCCGGCATCCGGCCAGGAAGATCGCCTCCCTCGTGGAGGAGGTGGAGGGCCCGGTCATCGTGGGGAAGGTGGAGCCCCTGAAGGAGAGCGACGAGCTCCTCACCATCCTCAAAGAAAAGGGTTTCGAGGTATACGAAACATTTACATGTCCAGACATAGCGGTTCACGTGGGGCCTGGCAGCTTCGGGGCGGCCTTCATATCACCACCCTGAAGGGGGTCTATCCACCCTCTGAGGACACCTTCTTCCTGGCATCGGTGGTGGAAAGAGAGCCGCTGAGGGGAAAAAGGGCCCTTGATATGGGGACCGGGACAGGTTACATAGCCGTACTCATGGCCAAGAAGGGTGCCCGGGTGGTGGCAGCGGATGTCCAGCCCAGAGCCGTACTCAATGCACAGTTAAATGCCCGCTTGAACGGAGTAAAAATAAGTACGGTTCTCTCTGACCTCTTCGAGCACGTGTCTGGAGTCTTCGATGTTATCGTGTCCAACCCGCCCTACCTGGAGCCCTGGGGAGAGGTAAACGACGCCTCATGGGACGAAAGAGGGGTAATAAAGCGGTTCCTCGAGGAGGTGGGTGACCACCTCGGCCCCTCCGGGAAGTTCTTCCTGGTGATGGAGGAGAACGAGGTCTTCCGGAGGGTTCTCCCTCTCCTGAGGTCTTTCTCGGTGAAGTTCCACCGGAATGCCTTCCACCTCGTGGTGGTGGAGGGAAGTCTCCTTTAATCCCCTCTCCCTGAGTTTATAACATGCCCATGAATGCTCCCCCCGAGTTTAACAAGGCCATGGACGCCTACTCCTCTGCCCGGACGCTCTCCGAGAAGATACGCTACCTGGAAGAGGCCCTGAGGTGGTTGCCAAAGCACAAGGGCACCGAAAACATGAGAAAACAGTTAATGAGGCGGCTCGCGGAGCTGCGACGCCAGCTCCTCAAGGAGAAGAGTAGGAAAAGGGGTGGTGGCGCCAGCTTCCTCGTCCCAAAACAGGGCTACCAGGTGACTGTGTGGGGCTATGCCAACAGCGGAAAGTCCTATGTGCTCTCCTCCCTTTCAGGCGTTCCCCTGAAATCCACACCTGTTCCCCTCGAAACAGAGAAGCCCACTCCCGTTATGGTGGACTTCAACGGGGGCAGCGTCCAGTTCGTGGAGCTTCCCTCCTACTTCGAGGGCTTCGAGGGGTCCAAGTTCGAGTCGATGGTCCTCGCTTCTATCCGGGCCTCCGACCACCTCATGCTCGTGGTGGACCTCACCTACTCCCCCAAGGAACAGGTGAAGACCCTGGTGAAGTTCCTCGAAGAGAACGACGTCTTTCCCAACCGGAAGAGGCCGCCGGTGAAGGTGGAGAAACAGCCCCACGGAGGCATCCGGTTCGTGGGGGAGGACCTGCTTGTGGGAGAAAGGGAGGAGTTCATAGAGGTCCTCCAGATGTTCGGCATACACAGTGCCGTCATCGTCCCCTACGGGAGGATCACACCCCAGGACCTCTTCACGGCCCTTGACAGCGGTTCCAAGTTCATACCTACCTTCCTCTTGGGGAACAAGGGCGGTTACGAGGAGGAGTTCCTCTCAGTGGGGGGCTTCCCCAAGGTTCTCTTCCGGGGACCTGACTCCAAAGAGGATATCTTCTCGGCCCTAAACCTCGTCCGGGTCTTTACCAAGCCTCCCAAGGGGGAGGTCTCAAAGACAGCCGTGGTGCTCCCGAAAGGCTCAACGGCGGAAGACCTGGCGGAGGTAATTCTAAAGGGGAAGCCCTTCCGCCAGGTGCGCCTCTGGAAGGGAAGCAGCTTCCGCAACGTGCCGAGGGACTACGTCCTCCAGGACGGAGACGTCATTGAGATTCGTTAGGTGGTGTCGGAGAGGGTTTCCCCCTCTTCCAGAGCTTGAACACCACGAGGAGAGCGAGGAGTAGGCCCACGAGGGCAGCTGCTACCATGTAAAGGGAGGGAGATATGAACAACGGTACCTCATACTTGAGGTGGTGAATTCCTGCCTCGTCCACGAAGGAGACGTGGAGAAAGAGCGTCATTCTACCCATGAGGTACGGAGAGGTCACCACGTAGAGAGGGACCTTCTCCTCCTCCACCACGTCCCCCACGTCCACGGGAGGGGAGACCTCCACTGAGGAGGAGGGGGCTTCCAGCCATACTCTCACGTTACCTCCACTTCCTACCAAGGTGACGTGGAACTCCTTCCTCTTACCGGCCTCGACGTCAATTCTTTCTACCACGGCGTAGAGGGGCGGGTTCGTGAAGTAGAGGGGGTAGACAACACCGAGCTTTCCCCCGTGGTAGGCGGCATCTACCACCAGGGCGTCCTTTCCTGCATCCCTTGCCCAACAGTTCAGGTCCGCGAAGGTGACCGCCTCCGGCGAAACACTAAGAGTTGCCTCAGGTTCTTCCACCTCGAAGAGGCCACTGGCTGAATGGGGGTACAATGTCAGGGAGATGCCTGGATCAGTGGAATACCCGTATACCCTGCAGTTAAAGACCTCGTGGGCGTAGATGACGTCCCGGGCATCGGCCCCCAGGAGTACCACTGCACCCACGAGGCTACTCATCCAGACCAAGGATATAATCAGGCTCAGCGTCCTCCTCTCCACCCTTCTTCCCCCTCTTCCAAATGAACAGTAAAAGAAGGAAGAGGGCCAATATAAAACCGGCGGTGGGGATGATGTTCGGACCGCCCCCTTCCTCTTCCTTCACCCTCGTTTGGTTTATTAGTTTTACCAACAGGGACCTCAGTTTTTGAGCCTCGATGTAGGCCTCCTCGTACCTTCCGTCTTCCAAGTCCTTTTTTAGCTCCCCGTACAGCTTCTTGGCCTCCTCGTACTTATCCCTGTCCCGAACGGAGTCCTTTACTGCCAGTAGGTAGTTGAAGGCAGTGTCCACGTCCGGGAACGTTTCCACCTCCGTCACAACGGGCTCGCTGAGGAGTTCCGAAACCCTCTGAAAGGCCTCGTAGTCCTGGGAGAACTCGAGAAGCTTCTCAATGTCCTCTCTGGTGGGATTCAAGACGTTCTCCAGTACTTCCCGGTCGGAGGAAGCCCGGGCCTTCAGCTCGTCCAGGTCTGCCCTCTCGAAGGGAGGGGTTATGAGCTTGGAAAGGGCATTGACCAGGGTAAGGTCTACGTTCTCCTCCACGAGACTTGCCTTCTTCTCCTGGGCCTTTCTCAAGAGGAGACTTGCCACCGCGTAGACGGTGTCGTAGTCATCGAAGAGGTTAAGGTCAAAAGAGGTGTTGCAGGACGGATCCTCGAGGAAGGACTCCAGAGAGCCTCGGAGGTCCTCTATTTCATCAGCTATCCTGGAGAAGGACCTCTGGAGTTCGGTTGCTAATTCGTTCAGGTCCTCCGCGTCCAGGTTCACGTCATACCTCTCTGCCAGCGTCCTCGCCTGCAGGAGGGACAGCCTGTACTCGTCGAGGGCAGAAGAAAGGGATCGGAGGGACGTGGAGGTGGAGTTGGCCACGAAGGAGAGCTTCGGGAGAACGTTCGTGAGGCGGAAGTAAACCAGGAAGGTTTTCGCTACCTCCACGTCGTCTCCCGGCGCGTAGTAGAAGGTGATGTCGGTTCCGGACGCCTTGTAGTAGACCGTGATGTCCTCCCCGCAGTGAACTACCACGGTGGACGCCCCCTGGAGCGGGGAGGCTGAAAGGGCTATAGGGAGGAGCACCAAGAGGAGAGGGAGCCACCTCACGCTATAAAATGGGCCCCTCCTTAATAAATACGTGTTCCGGGTGGTCCTTGTAGAGCCCTATTATGCTGGTAATATCGGGAGTGTGGCCCGACTTATGAAGAACTTCGGACTAAGGGAGCTCTACCTTGTGTCGCCGCGGGCGGACCGTCTCTCCGATGAGGCGAGACAGTACGCGGTTCACGCCCAGGACATCCTGTTCTCTGCAAAGGTCGTGCCCTCCCTCCAGGAGGCCATATCCGACGCCTCAGTGGTGGTGGCCACCACAGCAAAGATCCTGGAAAAACGGGTCCGGAGGACGCCCATCACTCCCCGAAGGATGGCAGAGGTTCTGTCTCCCTACTGGGAGAGTGACGAGGTCGTGGCCATCCTCTTCGGGAGGGAGCCCAGCGGCCTCACCAACGAGGAGCTGGACACCGCCGACTTCACGGTGACCATACCCACCTCTCCCGACTATCCCTCCCTGAACCTCTCCCACTCAGTTGCCATAATCCTCTACGAGCTCTACGTTTCCCGTCACAGCATTTCCCTCAAACACCCTGTACCTAAACGGGCCTGGGACACGCTGAAACGCTTTCTCAGGGAGGCCATAAGGATATCGAAACGTCATCAACCCGAAGAGGTGGAGAAGGCCATCCTGGCGGCCTATCGGCGGGGAGCCGTCACCGAGAAGGAGGTAAATGCATTTATAGGACTTCTCTCTTACTTTGTGAGGCGGTGCGATGAAGAGGATTGAGAAGGCCCTGAGGGAGGAGGACGACAGGAAGCTGAGGGAAGCTGCCAAGGAGCTCATCTACCGGGCCGTCGAGACCTACGACAAGCACCTGGCTTCTCTGGCCGTCATCGCCTATGCCCTCTCCAAGCTCGTCTCCAAGGTCCACGTCAGGCGCGACCCTCGATGGAGGGAGTACAAAGAGGCCTTGCTCAACGCCCTTGAGAGGGAGCTCCCACCTGAACGAATCGTGGGAATGATCGCCTCCCTCGACGAGGAGATGGGCAACTTCGTACGGTCCATAGTGGATAAGGCACGGGTGAAGATGGCCTCCGATGCCTATG
>JALUER010000048.1:0-5416 GCA_027043825.1 Microcaldota archaeon | reverse complement strand
GCCGCTGCCGAGCTGACTGGAGCTGATGTGAACGACCTCATCGATTACATCGGAAAGACCACCATTCACGACGAGGAGGATTACAAGATATCCCTCTCTGACCGGGTGAATGCCCTGAGGAGGTTGATGGGGTGAGATTGGTCTTTGACTCGGGCCCCCTCATAAACCTGGCCAACAACTGCCTCCTGGGAGTGCTTGACACGATCCCTGCGGAGATGTACATCCCACCGGCCGTCTACCGGGAAGTTTATGGCTATCCCTCCACCAAGAGAATGTACGCCTGGAGCGCCTCTCTCATAAACGAAGTGGTGGGTAAAAGGATCCTCCTGAGGACCTTGAGTGCCCGGGAGCGTTCCCTGGTGGAACACCTGGACCACCTTCTCAACTCCCTTTTCTACTCCTCGAGGGGCCCCATCCGGATCGTCCACCCCGGGGAGCTGGAGGCCATCGTCCTCGCCTCCGAGATGGACAAGGTGGTGGCCATCGACGAGAGGACCATGCGACTCATCGTGGAGGACGTGGACGCCCTGAGGCGACGGCTGTCCTCCAAGATACACGCCTGGGTTAAAGTGGACAGGTCCAAGCTCTCTGAGGTTCAGAGCACTCTCCAGGACCTCCTGGTGGTGAGGAGTGTCGACTTGGTTGCATACGCCTACGATAAGGGCTACTTTTCCTCCTACAAGAACCCTTCCTCGGCCCTGCGGGCCGCCCTCTACGCCCTCAAGTATGGTGGTTGTGCCGTGGCCGAGGATGAGATAGAGCGCTTCCTCAAAAGGGTATGACCATGAGGATCCGGCCAGCCGAACTGAGGGACCTCATATTCATAGTGGAGCTTGGTTCCGGGAGTTTCCCCTACATAGAAAACCCCTTCGAGTTCTTCCTGAGGCGTATAAAGGAATCCCATGTCTTCGTGGCGGTGGAAGGTGGAGAGGTGATTGGTTTCGTGGACGTGGAGCTCCAGGGAGAGAAAGGCGTCGTGGAGGGGATCGCCGTGAAGGAAGAGTATAGAGGGTTAGGGGTCGGGAAGCGGCTTCTCTCGGTGGCCCTGGCCTTCCTGGCCTACCTTGGGGTAAAGAGGGTTCGGCTCATGACACTGGAGGAAAACATTCCTGCCCGGAGGCTCTACGAGTCCATGGGATTTAAGGTAAAAGAAAGGAACGGAAGGGTTCTGTGGTACGAAAGGGAAATCAGGCAGTGACTGGGAGGTTAAGTTCCTTCTTGAGCTCCCTGTAGCGGTTCCTGATGGTCACCTCGGTTACTCCCGCCACCTCTGCCACTTCCTTCTGGGTCCTCCTCTCTCCCTTCATGAGGGCGGCGATGTAGACCGCCGCGGCCGCCACGCCCGTGGGGCCCCTCCCAGAGAGGAGCCCCTTCTCTATGGCCTTCTGGAGTATCCTTATGGCCTCCTCCTGGACCTCGCCCGACAGTCCCAGGGCCGAGGCGAACTTGGGGACGTAGTAGATGGGGTTCGTCAGGGGAACCTTCAGCTTCAGCTCGTTTACCAGGAACCTGTAGGTCCTCCCGATGTCCTTCTTGGGTAGACCAGAGGCCTCGGAGATCTCGTCCAGGGTCCTGGGTATACCGTATATCCTACAGACCGCGTAGATGACCGCCGCCACCACCGCCTCGATGAGCCTCCCGCGGATGAGCCCCTTCTCCACTGCCTTCCTGTAGAGGGCCGCGGCCTCTTCCAGGATCCCCTCAGGAAGGTTCAGGTAAGAGCCTATCTTCCTTATCTCGTTGAGGGCCACTGCCAGGTTCCTCTCCATGGAGGTGGAGACCGTCGTCCTCTTGTGCCACTTCCTTATCCTGTACATCTGGGCCTTGGTGGTGGGGGAAAAGGCAGATCCCTTCATGTCCCTGTTGTGGGTGTCTATGACTGTGGTGAGACCCTTGCGGATTTTCGTCTCCTTGAGGGGGGCGCCCGTCCGGGCCCTCTCCTCCATCTGGTCGCTGTCAAAGGCCCTCCACTCGGGCCCCATATCTACCACGGGCTCGTCAAAGACGTAACCACAGTCCAGACAGACCCATTCGCCCCGCTTCCGGTCGTACTTAATCCTCGTGGACCCACACTCGGGGCAGACCATCTTCTCAGCCATCTATATCACCCCGCAGAAGGAACCTCTTCTCGGTGAAGTACTCCTCCGCTTCGGAGCCACGCACTACAATGTAGGGGGACTTCACGTTCCCTATCACGTCGGCCACCACACCCACCTTCTTGCCCCTCCCATTGAAGAGGGGCGCCCCTATACGGGGTATCCAGCGGGGGTCCACTACCCTCGCCACTATGCTCTTCCCTACCCGGTGCAGGTAGGTGGCTATCTTCCTCATAGAACCCCCTACTTGAGGAGCACGGCGTTTACAACGCCCTCCTGATTGGGACGGGAGGTTACCTTGGCCAGACCGATCTCCGTCTTTATCACGGCACCCTTGGTGACCACGCCGATCCTGCTGAAGTGCCTGTTGGCGGCGTTCTCTTCCACGCCGAGAACCTTGACTTTCTGGACCTTACCCGTTTCTGGATCCGCCACGTTGGCGTAGAGGACCTTCCTTATCCTTACCTTGAGGATACCGCTCCTCCTCCTAACCACCTTCCGTATCTCCTTCTCGGCGGTTGGATCGGCTATGGCGGGCACGAACTCGCTACCCATCTCGTACTTCCTCTTCATCCTTGCCCTAAGGGCATAGTTCAGGCCACCGGTTGGCTTCCTCCTACTCCTTCCATGCCAGACTCCCAAGCCTTCACCCCCAAAAGTTTTAACCCTTATCATCTCCGTGCCGCAACACATATAAAACTTTCGATCAGCCCTCACCGCTCTCAGGTTTATTCTCCTCCTCTTCCCTGTACTCCGCCGTCAGAACCCTCCTTATCTCCTTTGCCCGCTTCTCCCCTATCCCTTCCACCGACGCCAGCTCCCTCTCCGAGGCGGTGAAGACCCTCTCCACCGTTTTGAACCTCTTGAGCAACTCCCTGGCCAGCTTGGGCCCCACCGTTGGCAGGCTCTCCACAATGAACCTCTGCATTTCTGGCAAAGTCATGATCCTCTTCTCGCCCCGTATCCTTGGCAATCGCTCTTTCTCGACCTGTTCCCTCTTCGCTATGATCTTCAGGAGCTGGTAGGTCTCCTCCGGTCCCTCGGTGAAGATGACGGGTATGCCGTAGTCCACGGCGAGGGAGGCAATGGCACCCCTCACGGCGTTGGGGTGGACCTTCCTGGTATAGTTCCTACCTTCCACCACGATGACGGGCTTTGGATAGGTCTCCATGAGTTCCCTTGCCTGAGTGAAGAGCCTCCCGTCGA
This sequence comes from Microcaldota archaeon, assembly GCA_027043825.1. GTDB lineage: Archaea > Iainarchaeota > Iainarchaeia > JAADDC01 > JAADDC01 > WANZ01. Next base: position 2,114 of record JALUER010000048.1, on the reverse strand, counting down.
TGATGGAGTTGACCAGGTCCTGGAAGGACTTCCTCTCCACCGCCACCCGGTCGCTGAGGATGTAGTCACCCACCGGGAGCTCCTTGACGCTTACCCTCACCTCTGGATCAAGGGCGAGGAGCTTGAAGACATCGCTGCCCCTCTCCCGGTGGTCCACGATTATTTCTATCCTCAGGGATACCTTCTTGGCTTCCACGAAGTCGAATATGGACCTCTGCCCCTGGTACTCCACTCCGAAGAACCTCTTGAGCTTACGGAGGGTTTCTAACATCTTCCGCTCCCTTATCCGGGCCGCCCAGTAGTAGGCCTCATCCCTGGTGCCCTTGGCGACCAGAACAACGACGGTTCCCCTGCCGAACCTTCCCGTCCTCCCCCTCCTCTGGATCCAGCGGATCTCCGACGGGACCGGCTCGTAGAAGACCACCAGGTCCACCGCCGGGATGTCAAGCCCCTCCTCCGCCACGGAGGTGGCAACGAGGACGTTGTACTTCCCTTCCCTGAACTCCTCTATGATCCTCTTCTGTTCCTTCTGGGAGAGCCCCTTGTCCCTTCCCTTGGAGGCCTGGCCCACGAAGCGGACCGGTTTCACCCCGGGTATCTTCGATAGGACCTCCACCAGGTAGGAGGCCGTGTCCCTATATTGAACAAAAACGATGGCCTTGCTGTCCGGGTTCTTCTTGAAGTAGGCGTGGAGTATCTTCTTGAGCTCGTCAACTTTACTGTGCACGTAGCCCTCTTCAGCGAGCTTCTTGGCGATGTCATAGGCGTTCATCAGGTTCTCATCCCGGGCCAGAGCCTTGTCAGCCTTGGGAGCCCTTGGTTGGAGCGAACGGAGCTTTATCTTTTCCACGAAGGAGATGAACGGGACGGTTCCCTGGGCCTCCAGGAGCTCCAGGGCGTGGTCCAGCTTCACGAGCTGTGCCACCAGGGAAAGGGCCTCCCAGTAGATCTCCCTCCTTTCCGTCTCGAGGGCCCTGGCGAGGTTCCCTTGAAGGGTTAGGTAGTCCTTCCGGGAGTACTTGGTCACGTCGGCCGTCTCGATGAGCCCCATCTCCTTGAGCTTCCGGAGCCGCTCGCGTATGGCGTTCTTCACGTAGCGGATGGCCTCCAGGTGCTTGGGGTGGAGTTCCACCTCCCTCCAGTTTATCACGATTTTATGGACATAGGGCCTCACGTCCGGATCATAGGGTGTCTTTATCTCGATGTTCCTGATGAAGAGGTTCTGGACGACCTCCTGTACCTTCTCCGGGTCCCCTCCGGGGGACGCCGTCATGGCAAGGATGAGCGGGTTCTTGGCCTGCCTCATGTACTCCTTTGCAATGTAGACGTAGGAGTAGTTGCCAACTGCCCGGTGGGCCTCGTCGAAGACGATGAGGACGAAGTCCTCCAGGGACAGTCTCCCGGTAAGGAGGTCGTTCTCTATGGTTTGGGGGGTGGCAGCGATGACCTTCAGCTCCCTGTAGAGCTTTTCCCTCTTTTCTGGGGGCGTCGAGCCCGTCACGACACCGATCTCCTCGACCTTCATGATCTTGCGGAAGGTCTCTGTGTGCTGGACGGCCAGGGGCTTGGTGGGTGCCAGGATGAGGACCTTTCCCTCCGGGAACCTCCTCAATCGCTCTGCAGCCACTAACGCTGCTATCACAGTCTTTCCGAGGCCCGTGGGGGCCACTACGAGGGTGTTTCCTTTTTCCAGTACTCTAACCGCTAAGATTTGTTGATAAAGCCTGTTCTCCACCGTCTTTTCTTTTATAAGTGGATGCTCCACGTAGACGACATTTTGGTTCCGCTCCACCGAAATGATGTTACTCTGGAAGTGCTTAACAACTTAGGGTTTTGGAGGGGGTAGGGGTCTGCTCATTTCGGCGGATGGAGAGAGGAGAGGCGAAAGGTATTTATAGAACCCCGTGTTAAATATAACACGGAGGTGGAAAAGATGGGCATACTGCAGCTGGCACCTGTGGACAGGTTGATTAGGAAGGCTGGCGCCACCAGGGTATCCGACGAGGCAGTGAAGGTTCTGGCAGAGATCCTGGAGGACCTCGCTGTGAGGATCACCAAGGTGGCTGTCGAGTACGCTCAGCACGCCGGCAGGAAGACCGTCACTGCCGAGGACG
>JALUER010000047.1 GCA_027043825.1 Microcaldota archaeon | reverse complement strand
CTCCCCAACGGCTTAGATCCTTCGGACCCCACCTCCTACCACCTCCTCCTCGTCTCCCACGCCGTCCTCTCCTCCCTCCCTGACCTCCTCCTCAACACCTACGCCCTGGGGGTGAGGGGGAGGAACACCCTGGTGGCCCTCTACAACCTCCTCCGGAGAGACCCCAAGGTATATAACCTTTTGGTAAGTGAGATAGATACATGCTGTCCCGTTTCGAGAGAGCTCGAGTCATATCTGCCCGTGCTCTCCAACTTGCTTACGGAGCCCCTCCGCTCATAGACATACCGGAGGGCGTCGTGGATCCCTACGACGTTGCCAGGATGGAGTTCGAGAAGGGTGTCGTGCCCTTCGTGGTGGTTAGAGAATACCCCGACGGAACCATCGAAGTTGTGGAGGTGTCCTGATGGGAACAGCCTTGCCCGGCAAGTTCAAGAGGGTGGGGAACCAGATCATCGAGAAGTACGGAGATGTCCTTGAACCTGACTTCGAGTACGTCAAGCGCTTCCTCACGGACACCCTGAAGCTCTACCCCTCCCAAATGACCAAGCGCATGAGGAACATGATAGCTGGCTACATCGTCAGGAAACTCAAGAAGGTGAAGGGGTGACGATTGTCGAAAACCCCTTTCGTTCTCACCAAACCTTCTTTCCACCCTTCTTTCGCTCCTCCGCCCCTCTCCGCAACGCCTTTAAAGAACCTTACCTCTCCATAACCTGCGGGAGGGAAGACCTCCTACTCGAAAGGGGTGAAACGCATGAAAAGTATAAACGTGAAGAAGCTGGCTGCCCTCACCGTTGGGGCTTTGTTTATGGGGGCAACGGCAGCGCACGCAGCGATTGCCAAGGATACCCTGCCCACTGACAAGAACTGGTACACCCAGGCTGCCATCGTGATCGGCAGCGACTCCAAGCCCATCGACGGAGTCTGGGCAGGCAACATCGCTGCGACCATCGCCCAGATGGCCTACACCGAGGAGACCAAGACCGCTTCCGCCGACACCGCCAACGTGAAGGTCCAGCTCAGCGTACCTGGAGAGATCGTGATGCCTGCTACTGGTAAGACCGAGATGAAGAACGCCCAGCTCGACCCAACTGTGACTGCCGGTGAGATCGACACTGGTAGCGAAGTAACAGTAACCCACACCTACGTGCCTGACCTGATGGAGTCCGAGGAGCTTACCTACAAGTACGGACCTGCTGACTCCCTCCAGGACGGCACTGCCTATGCTACCGAGAGGCTACACCTCGACTATGCCAACGCCGTTGGATACACTTACAACAACGAGTTCGAGCTCAAGGCCTATACCAATGCTGGCAAGTTCTACTACGAGGTAACCCTTACTGGTCTGAGCCTGACCAGCGGTACCACGTACAGTGAGGATGCAACCGGTACGTCTCCTGCTATAAAGAACCTCTACATCCCGATACTGGGCAAGAAGTACAAGGTGACTGTCATAACTCCTGTGACTGGCGCGGGTGGCAGTATCACCCTCGTTGGTTACTCTGATGAGGTAGACCTGGAAGTTGGTCAGACCGCCCAGATCCCTGGAACCGAGTACACCGTGAAGTTGCTCGATATCGACAGCGACAACTCCAAGGCATACCTGCAACTGCTTGACGGTCAGGGCAACGTAATCGCTTCTGATGTGGTTCCTGAGGGATCTGAGACCGACTTCGGTGGGATCCTCAGCACTCCTGTAAAGGTGGACGCTGTCTTCAGTGGTACTCAGAACAACTTCGCTAAGCTGTACCTCAGCTCCGAGAAGATAACTCTTAACGAGGGAGACACCAAGGAGGACTTCGCTGGTAGTGGCTGGGACCTGGTAGCCAAGACGATTGACCCCAACACGATAACCTTCGAGGTCGTATACAACGGTGACGACGACCAGACATATCTGACTGCCGAGGCTGGTCTGTCTCCCAGCGACAGCATGACCATACCCAATACCAGGTATGGCTTCATGTTTGGAGGCTTTGAGGCCAAGCCCATGCAGGATGTGATGTTTGATGGTACTGCCAAGAAGGTAACTGCCATGGACGCCAGGGGTGTGACGAATGATTTCACCCTGTACGCAGTGAAGCAGCTCAGCTTCGCACAGGTGACCGGTACCGATGACCAGGAGGCCATCGTCACGATAAGCGACATCGTGGGCGGCAAGGACCTTAAGATAAAGGTTGTGAAGGACACTGATAACACCACTGATGCCGAAACGTTCTCCAAGATACTTTATGACAAGGACGCCTACTGGGCAACCGGTGAGGACTGGACCTCTCCCGACATCGAGACCGTGTATCTCTATGATAACAACGGTACGGCCGACCTGGTGAACACGAACTTTACCGCCATAAGGCTCGACCTTGACAACGACGGTAAGTATGATGTGCTCTTCGCAGTGACTGCCGACAACCCGCAGAACCCGAGCAAGATATACATCTACTATGGTGGCTACAAGGTACTTGATGGTGCAACACCAATAACGGCTGTATCCGAGGTAAACACCACCTCTGTAGTGAGCAGCTGGACTGCCGATATCACTGCTGGTGTATCTACTGATGTAAAGTACGAGATCGGAGCAAACGTGAACAACACAACTCCTGAGTTCGTGGGCTGGTATGTGAAGGACGGCGGCAATAATGTAGTGGCAATACCCGCATACACCGTGTACGATGATACTGGTAACGTGGGCGACAGCCAGGTCGAGCTTAAGACGCCGATCAACCTGGACAAGGAATACGTAGACGTAGCCGGTGTCTTCAAGGTGGATACCGATGCTGACTCCGACACCTACCCGACCAGCGCCTACACTGACTTCGGTACCTACGTAGAGGCTGAGAGTTCCAGCAAGGTGAAGGTCGAGGTTCCTGTTGAGCAGAGGCAGCTCCAGTTCTTCGTCGGTGAGGTGCCTGAGACCGTGCAGACCACCGGCACCATCGAGGCCGGCGTCGGCGAGACCGTGACCATCGGTGACATGCAGGTGAAGATCGAGGGTATCACTGGCGTGCCCTCCGTGACCTACACCGAGATCAAGCCTGTGCCCATCGGTACCATCGTCTACCTTGACAGCGACCTGCCCAACACCTACGACAAGGTGATCGTAGTCGGTTCCGGCTACGTCAACAGCATCGCCAAGATGCTCGAGGACGCCGGCGTGGTCGAGAAGGTCCAGGCTGCCGGCGACAAGGTACTGAAGATGGTGACCTACAACGGCAAGGAGTACATCGCTGTCTGGGGTTACACCGGCACCGACACCGCCGAGGCTGCCCAGGAGTTCATCAACTTCCTGAAGAACAACGTGGCGTAAAGCCCCAACCCCTTACTTCTTTTTCATTTTGTTATCCCATCTTGTCGTTCTGAACGTCAAAAGTTCCACAATTTCTGACGTTGTTGACGACAGGGTATTTAAATCCCCCCACCCACCATACTACCGTGGACGTATCCTTCCTGAACCCCTGGTGGTGGGAGGAAGAGTGGTGGGAAGTAGACCCCCACCTGACCCGCTGGGAGGAGAGCAGATACAAGTGGATCCCCCTATGGGTAGAAAAATTAAACCACGAGCCCTTCTCCCTCCACTTTGTCCTAGGACCTCGCCAGTCTGGCAAGACCACAGGGATAAAGCTCTTCGTTAGGAAGCTCATGGAAGGGGGTGTGGACCCCTCCACCATCACCTATGTCAACGTGGAGGTCTTCCCCGACACCGAGAAGTTCTACGAGTGGCTCCGGGAATACACCGAGGAACACCCCACTTCCAAACGCCTTCTCATCCTGGACGAGGTGACCCACCTGGAAGGATGGTGGAGACCCGTCAAGGTCCTCATCGATGCAGGCCTCTTCAAGAACGTCACGATAGTGGCGACAGGCTCCGCCTCTCTTTTACTCAAAAAAGACACCGAGCTCTTTCCGGGTAGGAGGGGAGGGGGAACCACCGTCCACGTCCTCCCCCTCAGCTTCCGGGATGTGTTGGAGATTAAAAGGGGACATCCCCGGGCCCTCTGTGAGTGGTACCTGAACCACGGCGGATTCCCCAGGGTCATCAACGACGACTACTCCGTCTACGCTGAGCTCATAGAGGGTATAAAGAGGGACGTGCTCCTCCTAGGAAAGGACCCCTCCCTTGCCGTGGAGATCCTCCAGGTAGTAGCCCAGAAGGCCCCTTCGGAGCTCTCCTACGCCTCCATAGCCAAGGAACTCAATACCAGCCACTCGGTGATAAGGGAGTACACCTACCTGCTCCAAGAGATGTACGTGCTCAGGATAGTGAGGCGTTACGGAAAGCACGGATCAAGGAAGATGAAGAAGTTTGTAGTGAGGGATGTGGGCTACACTAACCTCCTAGTGGATGTCCCCCTCCCTGTAAGGCTCGAGTGGGTGGTTCAAGAACACGTGGGGAGGAAGTATGGGGAAGTCTACTACGAGAAGAGGAACGGGGAAACCGATGTAGTGGCCAACGGGTTAAAGGTGGAGGTAGGGGTGAGCAAGGAAGGGAAGAACGTGGTTAACCTGAAAAACTGCCACACCTTTATGAAAGAGCTCCTTGCCCCCTCTGTAAAACCGGTAAGGGGATAAAGGGAACGGTGGAGGATGTTTAACATGGAGGTGAAGAGGGAGTACATCGTTATCGCTGTGGCCCTCCTTTTCCTGGTAGGTTTCTACCTTTACTATCATCCCGGGGAAGAAAAGGTTGCTTTCGCTGTGGTAGGTAACCCCCTGGACGCCGCCTCCTTCCTGGACGCCAACACAGTCATCGTCCGGGCGGTCTACCCCTTCTCCGACATCAGGGGCGCCTCCAACGCGGTGGTCTACCTCACCTCCGTCTTCACGGCCAAGGGTAAAACTGTCATTATCCAGTACGTCGACGGCAACACCTGCTACACCAACGAGGGCAACGTGGAGAACGCCGTCACCCTGGACGCCAACAGCTGCTACTCCCTCCCCTATCCTACCATCGAGATCCATGAGGGAACGAACCGGGTAGTTGTGGAGAAGAACAAGATAACGGTCTATGCACCGCCTCCAGAGATGCTCTACGGGGCCTCCCTGGCGGCGAAGATGGTCTACCCCGACGCCGACGAGGTGTACAAGCAGGTTATGTCGGCGGTGGGGAGGATCAAGACCTCAACCCCTGCCTCTTAAATCACTCCTCCACAACATTCTTACGTGGGTAATACCTTGGTCGTCGAGCTACCAGAGGGGGTTGACATACCCGTCAAGAAGGTAAAGGCAGACGACACGCTACTCCTCATCCTCCTCGGCTACCTGGTTGGTCAAGAACTCGGACTCAGCGAGGAGGATGTTCGGGAAATTGCCAAGAAAGCGGAGGAGTCCGCTTGGAAAAAACTAAAAAGAAGGCTGTAGTGGGTGCTAACGTCCTCATATCCGCCCTCATTAACCCCAAAGGACTGAACGCCTTAGTAGTCTTCAACCTCCTCCGCTCCCACAGTCTCTATGCTCCTAAGGTGCTTATCGAGGAAGTCAGGCGCTACCTTTCTCTGATAGCGAAAAAGAGAGGAGCGAGCACGGATGTGGTGGAACTACTATTCAAGGAGCTCACATCCAAGATTATACTCATGGACCCACCCGCGAATCTCCTAAGGAAGGCCTTACTGTACGTTAATGATGAAACAGACGCCCCTTACGTCGCCACGGCTATACTGGCTGGCCAGAGTACTTATATCTTGACGTGGAACACCAAGGATTACAAAACAGAGGCGTTGAGAAGTAGAGAGGGTATCATCGTCGTCACGCCGGACAAGTTCGTGGAAGATCAAGAAACGAGCGTCTTGAACACGTAGAGGATCTCGTCGGGGGTCATGGAGGAGAGCACCTCCCTCATCTCCCCCTCCAGGCTCTTCTCTATCCTCTTCCTCTCGGCCACTAACTTCTCGGGTGGGATGTTACTCATTCGGGAGGAGAGGAGCACGAGGGAGTCCTTGTAGACCTCGGGGGCGTTCTCCGAAAGCTTGAGGGAAGCGTAGGCTAAGTACAACCTCAAGAACTTCCTCACCCGCTCGGGAAGGGAAGGGTTGAACAGCTCGCTCTCCATCTTCCACAGCTCCTCCACCGAGGGAAGCGCACTTAGCACCGGGACGAACTCCAGGACCACGTTGGTCAGGTTCAGCGACCCGCCCTTCTCCACCGTGATGACCTGGTTCGGCAGGTGCACGTAAACCCTGTCTCCATCCCTGTGGAGAAGAAGAGGATTCGTGAAGCTCTCGTCCTCCGTTATGATCACGTCGGGTCTATGGTGAGACGCCCCGGCCCTCAACCTCACCCCGTTGGGCAAGTAGTGGACGTGCCGAACCCTTCCCCACCTGTCCTTGGCTACCACGAACACGTTAAAAGTAATGGCCAGAAGCCTTTTTCATAGGAACTCTTCATTATCTTCCGTGGAGCGGCTCTTCAAACCCTCCTCGGTGGCGGTGGTGGGGGCGTCCCATCACCCGGAGAAGGTGGGCCACGTCCTTCTCTACAACCTCCTCTCCTCCTTTCCGGGCAAGATCTACCCTGTCAACGTCAAGGGAGGGGAGATACTCGGTAGGAAAGCCTATAGATCCCTTTCGGAGCTCCCCGAGGTTCCGGACCTCGTGGTCGTGGCCGTGAGGGCGGAGTTCGTCCCTTCCATCATCGAAGAGGCCACGAGGCTGGGTGTGAGGAACTTCGTGGTGGTGAGCGGGGGATTCGGGGAGGTAGGTAGAAAGGACCTGGACGAGAGATTGAGGGCCGTCTCCTTCGGAACGAACCTGGTGGGCCCCAACTGTATAGGAATCTACACTCCCCGTCTCAACGCCACCTTCCTCTCCCCGGACCGCATGGACTTCCCGGGTGAAGGGAACGTCTCGGTTCTCTCCCAGTCGGGTGCCATCATAGCGGCGATGCTGGACATCTTTGCCCGGGAGGACATAGGGGTGTCCAAGGTGGTTTCCCTGGGCAACAAGCTCGTCCTGGACGAGGTGGACTTCCTGGACTACCTGAAGGGAGACGAGGAGACGGACGTCATCGTCCTCTATCTCGAGGGGGTGAAGAGGGGGAGGGAGCTCTACGAGAGGGTGAGGGAGATCACCCCCCACAAGCCCGTCATCGTCCTGAAGGGAGGGAAGACCAAGAGGGGAACGAAGGCAGCCTCTTCCCACACGGAGGCCATAACGGGTGATTATGAGGTGTTCAGGGGTGCCCTCCGCCAGGCAGGTGCCATAGAGGTGGAAAGCCTGGAGGAGCTGGCCGACGTCATCCTTGCCCTCAAACAACCCGTTCCGAGGGGGAAGCGGCTCCTTATCGTCACCAACGGAGGAGGTTTCGGTGTCCTCGCCTCGGACTACGCCGAGAAGTATGGTTTCTCCCTTCCTCCCTGGAAGAAGGAGCTGGACTTCCCTCCCCACGTGGTTCAGTCAAACCCCTTTGACCTGACGGGCGACGCCTCCCCGGAAGACTACAGGAAGGTGGTGGAGAACGCCGAGGGCTACGACCTGATCCTCTCCATCGTCACCCCTCAGACGCCCACCATCGACCCCTCCATGGCCCGGGTCCTCTCCAGCGTCGACCTCCCCGTCTACGCCTTCGTCCCGGGATGGAAGTACGCCGAGTTCCTCAGGGACAAGCTCATAGACGCCGGCGTCCCGGCCTACGAGAGCCTGGAGGACGTGCTGAGGGCCATGGCCAAGGTGGCGGACTACGGTATTAGACGTCTCCAATCCTCAGGAACTCGTTGAGCTTCACCACCCTTATGCCTGCCGCCCCCACCTTGGCGAAGTCCGCCCCCATGGCCACGGCAAAGTGGGAGAGGAAAGCGTCTTCCGTTTCCCCGGAGCGGTGGGAAACGATGATCTTCATACCCAGCTTCCTCGCCTCCTCCACCGTCTCCACCGTCTCCACGATGCTCCCTCTCTGGTTGTACTTGATGATGATGCCCCCCACTCCAGGGATGAGATACCTCACGTTGGTGGCGAAGAGGTCGTCCCCCACCACGATGCCGTCTATCCTCCTCTGTAGCTCCACGAAGCCCTCTCCGTCATCCTCGTGGAGGGGGTCCTCCACGTAGTAGACCCCAAAATCCTTCACCACCTCCTCTATGTAGTCTATCTGGGCTTCACGATCTCTAACAACCCCCTCCGACTCCCAGACGTAGGCATTTCCGTCAAACAAGTCCGAGGCGGCCACGTCCATTCCCAGACCCAGCGAGTAGTCGTCCGCCAGGTTTTTCACGATGGCTAAGACGTCCCGGAGGGACAGCCCCACCACGAAGGCCGATTCGAGGGTGAGGGCACCCCTGAACGATGGATCCGCCCTACTCAATCTCTTCTTCAGGTCCCTGTAGGCCTCCGAGAGGGTCAAAACCCACTCCTCGATGCTTCCCTTGAACTCCGGGAAGAGGAGGACCTCCTGGACGTCGAAGCCCCCTCCGTGCTTCCCCCCACCCACGAAGTTCTCCAGGGGTTTAGGGACCGAGGGCCTCGTCCCGAAGAGCTCCGAGAGGTATCTCCAGAGGGGAAGCCCTGCCTCGGCGGCCCCCGCCTTGTAAAGGGAGAGGGAGATGGACAAGAGCCCGTTCCCTCCGAGGGTCTCCCTTTCTCCTACGAGTTCCTCCTCCACCTCCTTCGGCTCCATATCCTTGCCCTTCAAGTTCTCCAGGACTTCCTCCGCCTTCCTTTTGGCCTTCCTCACCGAGTCGAGGAGGTTCCTTCCCGAGGGCCAGGCCCTCACCTCCTTGGTAGAGGTGGACGTCCCGGAGGGGGGAGAGGAGCAGAAGCCGTTCACGCATACCTCCAGGTTGGGTTCTGCCTTGGAGTTGAGCACCAGTCGCACCGAGTAGTCCCTCACCCTCATGTCCCAAGAAGGATGTCCAAATATTAAAACCTTGGTACAGGATTATTCCGTGGACTGGACGGCGAGAAGGCTCCCCCTGAAGGAGGTGGAGGGGGCAAGGGAGTCCGATAGCGGCTTTGTAACACCGTCAGGCCACGAGGTGAGGAAGGTCAGCGTCTGGGGCGTCGTGGTAAGGAAGTTCGTGGGGGAGAAAAGCACCATGCTCCTCCTGGACGACTTCACCGCTACTCTTCCCGTCGTCCTCTTCCAGGAGACGGACGTGGACGAGGGGGATGTGGTGAGGGTCATCGGGAGGGTCTCCAAGCGGAACGACGAGATAAGGATCCTCGCCGACGTGGTGAGGAAGATTTCGACGGAGGAAGAGCTGTACCACAGGCTCCAAAACGCCCTCACCCTCCTGGAAGGGAAGTCGAGGAGGGAAAGGAACGAGGAGGAAGTGGTGGAAGAGGTAGAAGTGGTAGACCTTTTATAACCTAAACGGCCAGAACTTTTTCCGGATGATGGGTTACGAGGAGCTCCTGGAGAGGGCCTACAGGCTCCTGCCAGAGAAGGTAAAAGAGCCGGCCCGTTTCGAGATGCCCCGGGTAAGGGTGGAGTACCACGGCAGGACCACCGTTATAGCTAACTTCAAGCAGATCGCCTCCTACCTCCGGAGGGAGCCCAAGCACCTGGCCCGCTTCTTCTCGAAGGAACTGGCCACCGCTGCCTCCATAGAGGGGGACCGCCTCCGGCTGAAGGGGAGGATAGGTGTCGGTGCCCTCCAGAAGAAGCTGGAGGACTACGTGAAGACCTTCGTCCTCTGTCCGGTCTGCGGCAAACCAGACACCCACTTCGTGGAGATGTACGGGGTGACCATGCTCAAGTGCGAGGCCTGCGGTGCCATAAACCCCGTCCCAGAGATATAAGGTGACGGGATGTTCTGGATGAAGGTAATAAGAACTCCGGAAGCCCTCTTGGTAAACGTCTGTGACGAGGAACTCCTGGGGAAGATCTTCAGGGAGGGAGAGGTCGTCCTGAGGGTATCCCCGTCCTTCTACGGAGGAGAGAAAGTGGGAGAAGAACGGGTAAAGGAGATGCTGGTGGAGGGGGATATTCTCTCCCTCGTGGGGGAAAGGGTGGTAGAGATGGTCGTCTCCCTGGGCTATGCCACTCCCTCGGCAGTGAAGAGGGTGGAAGGCGTCCCCACCTGAACATCTACAAGTTATAAACCCTTGGATTCATCTTTTAGCGTGAAGAAGCGGAGAGACACTGGTGAGCCCCAGGAGATTGACATTGGAAAGATACGGAAGCCCCGAAGAGAAGAGGAAGAGATGTTCGCGCTCGTGGACCAGAAGCTCGGTGGAAACCACGTCAGGGTCATCTGCGAAGATGGAAAGGAACGGCTGGGTAGAATCCCCGGCCGCTTCAGGCGAAGGATGTGGATCATGGTAGGGGACGTGGTTATCTGCAAGCTCTGGGAGTACAGGAAGGACCGTTGTGACATCGTCCACAAGTACAGGAAGACCGAGGTGGAGAAACTCCTCCAGGAAGGCTACTTGGACGCCCTCAAGGACTACTTGGGGATGTACCTATGAGGCTGGAGGAGTACGAGGAGCTCGTTTCTCGGCTCACCTCCGGTGTCCGGGACGCCGACACGCGGAAGGCCTATCAGGAGGTCTTCGACGCCGATACGGTTTCTACCCTCTTTAAGCTCATGGAGTCCGGCTACATAAAGGAGCTGGAAAACGTCATTTCTACGGGAAAGGAGGCCAACGTGTTCCGGGCCGTCGACAGAACCGGTGATTTTGTGGCAGTGAAGATCTACCGCATAAACACCAGCGAGTTTAGGCACCTCTGGAAGTATATCGAGGGGGATCCACGGGTGAGGATCACTAAGAGGAGCAGGCGGGCCATTATCTACCAGTGGGCCCGGAGAGAGTTCAAGAACCTGGAGATAGCCCACAAGAGCGGTGTGAGGGTACCCTTCCCCATCGTTCACCGGAAGAACGTCATCGTGATGGAGTACATCGGCGATGAAAACACTCCTGCCCCTCTTCTAAAAGACTTCCCGCCGGAGGATCCCAAACCCTTCGTGGACGACCTCCTTACATCCCTTTCCCGTCTTTACTACAAGGCAGGGATCGTCCACGCTGACCTGAGCGAGTACAACATCCTCGTCTGGGAGAACTTTCCTCACATCATCGATATGGGTCAATCCATGACCTGGGACCACCCCCTCGCCTACGAGTTCTTCTACCGGGACATGAACCAGCTCCTGAAGGTTCTCCAGAGGCTGGGTTTCAAGGAGTTCAAGACCCCCCACGATGTAATAAGGGAGTTGAGGAAACGGGCCAAGGAGGGGTGATTACGTGGCGAGGCCCCCAATGAAGGAGTTCGTGCAAGGTAAGCCTTATATAAAAAAGATCAAGGGGTTCCACCTTGACCCCCGCCGCAAGCACGTCCGTGTAAACGCTGTGCTCAGTAGGCCCGTAATCCCCCTCGACCTCTTCACGGACCTCCGCACTTCCACACGGAGCTCCAAGGTTGTTTTGGACTGGAAAGAGGATGTGGAGAACCTGGGACGGGTTTTCCTCAGGCTTAACTTCCGTCACAGGGAGGGAGGCCTTCGGGTTGACGTGGGGTCGAATGTAAACCTTCCATACCAGCTCTCCAATGCTGAATCGGAGTACGAAACCCGGGGGAAGTACGAAATACTCCGGCGTGTTGAGTTGGAGCACCCACATGACAATGTTGGTGTGAAGCTGGTTATAACTGTCAACGGATCGAGGGCGGAGTACCAGACGGATCTGGACCTCGTGGGCAGGTACGGGAACGCCTACGTGATTGGCGAGGTGCTGAACGGGAAGACCACGCGCCTCGTGGGCGCGGTGACAAACAAGTCAGAGGTCTGGAAGAAGCTCCAGGAAGTGGGGATCCCCATCAAGGAGGTCTACCTTTACGTGTTCCCCAAGTCCCTCACGGGCTTCCGTCAGTCCAAACTTCCGAAGATCATAGCTGAGCTCACGAAAAAGGGCCTCATTGGCTCAATAATCGTGAAGTCCGCTCCGAAGGATGAGGTATACAAGTTTTAGGGTGGCCGAGCACGCCGATCTAGC
>JALUER010000046.1:1174-3572 GCA_027043825.1 Microcaldota archaeon | reverse complement strand
CCCGTTACGTCTATCACTTCAATTCTCCGCTGTGTTCTTATCCCCATCTCCCTTCTCTTCATCCTCACGCTCCAACCACCCCAGGACAAACCCTACAAGGGTAGATGGATCCTTCGTCTTGAAGGTCACGGCGTTAGGGTGCCCCCACCCCCGGGCAAGCCCCCGCTCCTTCACCTCTTCAAGGAGGGGAAAAACGTCGAAGGAGCTCCTCAGGCTGACAGTGAAGAGCTGGTCCCTTGGTAGCTCTTCCACGATAACCACGTCGTATTCTCCCTCGTCCTGGTACCAGGAGGCCACCTTACCCCTATGGGGATAGTAGAAGCCTGGGTGGGGATACCTCACCACGAGAACCCGGAGACCGTTGACTTCCACCTCGTTTTTCTCTGCGATCTCGTCTATCTTCTCAAAGCGGTGGAGGAGGAGGTCCCAGAGGGGCTTCCAGAGGTCTCCCTCGACGACCTGCTTCCAGACCTGGAGGTTGTAGCCGAAAACGTCGGCGGACAGTTCCAGGGCAAGGGCCCGCCTCCGGTCTTCCTTGTTCCATTCTATCACGTCGCTCCTGTCGCCGGCAGCCCCTACTCGCACCCAAGACTCCCTTTCTACCCAGGGCTTCACCAGGTAGGAGGTGAGCACGGAGGTGCAGTAGCGGGAGAGGGAAGGGTCCTTCAGGGCAGGGTTGAACGCGTCCACAGGGGGAGGTGTGGGCGAGTGGTGGTGGTCCACTATGTAGGTGGGGGCGATGGAAGAGAGGAAGGAGACGCCCCGGTGAAGCTCAGGGGTGGAGCCCACGTCGAGAAGGAGGAAGAGGGGCGCCCGGAGATCCGGGTTCAGGCTATTACCGATCTCAAGGTTCCAGGGCGTGAGGGCCCGGAAGTTCACCCTCAGGGCCTCGTTGACGAGGAGGAGGGAAATCATACCGTCCGCGTCCGGGTCGAAGTAGACGAAGGGGCGCTCATTGATGATCTTCAGGAAGGCCAGCTCCTTCCAGATCTTTTCCAGGTCAGGGAGGGAAAAGGCTATCTCTTCAGGTAGAGAAGACGGATACCTTGCCTTCCTGAAGAATCGCCTCTTCACGTCTTCCAGTATGCTCTCCTTCAGCTCCTCGATGTCGGTGGCCGTGAAGGATACGCTCTTTCGCCGTATTCTTTTCTTGGAGACAATTCGGTGGTACTTTTCCCCGTCGAAAACGATGTACTCGGTGGACTCACCGTTTCTCTTGGTAGACGTCACGATGCCCTTTCCTCGTCTTTCACCGTACATGGTGTTATTTGGATGGGTTGGTGTTAAAGGAGGACACCCACCACGAAGATCACGTAGAGGGATAGGAGGAGGAAACCGAGTCTCCTGTCCAGCCTACGGTAATAGTTGACGTAGTAGGTGAAGAGGAAGAGGGAAAGAAGTAGCAGGAGTATCGTGAAGCGCTCCTCCCAGAGGAAGACCGGGAGCTTCGTTAGAAAAGCTGGAAGACCAAGGCCCAGCGTTGTGTTAACGACTACGGAGCCGATGGCGTCCCCCATGGCTATGTGGGGTTCTCCCCGCCGTATGGCATTCAACCCAACGGACAGCTCCGGAAGGGAGGTGCCCAGGGCAAGGGTCAATACGGAGACCACGAAGACGGGCAGGGATAGTGCCTCTGATAACAGCACGACGCTCTTCACGGAGGTGTGGGCAGAAATGACCAGTCCGACAAGGGCGAGTAGAAAAACGATGAGGTCTTCCGCGGATGTACTTTCTGAGGCTCTGTCCATCTCCGATTCTGGGAGCCGGGAACGAATAAACAAAAAGAACAGCCCGATAAGTACCACAGCGTCCAGCATGGACAACTCGCCTCTCAACAAAGCGTAGACGAAGGCAACGCCCGCGAAGGATAGGGAAGCCACCACCGAGGAAACCACGTCCTTCCGGAGGACCCAGGGCCCGAGAAGTGAATACACCCCAACCAGGAGCAGAACATCCGCAACGTTTGACCCGAGTATGTCACCCACCACCACGTGGGGCTCCCCTTCCAGGGCCGACACGAGTCCCACCACGATCTCAGGGAGAGAAGTTCCTACTGCCACCACGAGGAGGCCGAAGAAGAAAGAAGAAACCCCGAGACGGGCGGCCAGTCGGCGTCCGTGATGGACTACCTTCTCTCCGCTCAGGTAGAGCACCGCGAGGGAAACGACGAGGCTAACGAGGAGAGGGACAAGCATCCTTCACCACCCGGAGCGCCCGCATACTATCTGAGAGGGCTGATTTAAAAGAGGGGTAGAGGAAGAGGTGGGAAGGGAGGTCGCTGTCAGAGGCGCCGAAGTTAGGGACGGGTTGTCCAAGAAGTCGTGATGCTATCGCATCTTCCAAGTAAGTTGAACAAGTTATCATTATGGCAATGCGGAGCTCTGCTACATCCAGGAGG
>JALUER010000046.1:0-1164 GCA_027043825.1 Microcaldota archaeon | reverse complement strand
GAGGTAATCCACGTGCCAGAAGAACTTCTTAGAAGTTCTTTCATGTCTCTTTATTCTTCCAAGTAATGAATTCATGGCGGAACCCACGTAAATATAGAATCCAGAAGTTAAATGAAAGGTTTTCGAACGCGTACGGATGGTGGAGGACTCTTTCAGGTGAAGGATGAGGAGGTAGGATCCCCTAAGTTTGGACTTAAATGGACTTCGGTTCTTAACTACTCGTTGGTGGTTATCCATGGTAAAGGTCATGGTTCCGAGTGTGCGGGGGCGGGAGGCGCTCCGGGAAGCCCTCAAGCTTGCCACCCTTCTAAAGAAGAAGGCAGGTATTAAATTCGACAGGGACGCGGAGGATCCCTACCAGGCACTGGTGGCGGTTTTGAAGGGACTGGACATCGTGGTAGAGGACTACAGAAAGTACAGGGGTGTGGAGAATCTGGTGAAGCAGGTGGCATCCGAGAAGGGCGAGAAGCTCCAAGACGGTGTCTACGTCTGGCCGAGGCACCTCAAGGAGGCGGCGGAAGATGTCGGAGTGGACTGGGACGAGCTCAAGAGGATACTAAAGGATCTGGAAATCGTCTCCTATGACAGGAAGGTGGGTAAGTACAAGATAAAGGAGTTATAACTCCTTCCCTTTCCTTCCTTTTTGGTGCCCATCAGGAAGTTGGACAGGCTCAGGTTTGGGCCGGCGGGCATCCCCAACTCTTTCAGCGGCCCTTCCGAGGGCGCCATAGCCTTTGTGAGGCAATTAGGTCTCGACGCCATGGAGCTGGAATTCGTTAAGGGTATATGGATGAAGAAGGAGAGGGCCGAGGTCTTCAGGGAGTTATCCAGGAAGCACGACGTCGTTCTCACCGCCCACGCGCCCTACTACATCAACCTCAACTCCCGGAAGAGGGAGGTGGTAGAGAAGAGCAGGGCAATGATCATCCGGTCCGCAGAGCTCCTCCATATGGCGGGAGGTTTCTCCCTCGTATTCCATGCGGGCTTCTACCACGGAGAGGAGCCAAAGAAGGTGACGGAGAGGATGAAGGAGGAAATTGGGAGGATCGTGAGGGAGGCAGAGGAAAGAGGAGTGGACGTCTGGATCAGGCCAGAGCTGATGGGAAAGCTCTCCCAGTGGGGAGGTCTCGAGGAGATACTGGAGGTGTCAGCAGAGCTTGAAAT
>JALUER010000045.1 GCA_027043825.1 Microcaldota archaeon | reverse complement strand
CCACCTGGAGGGTGCTCGAACGAAGTGATGAGCACCCTACACTCGTCCCACCGGAGAATCCGGTGCGGGGGTGCCCGAGCGGCCAAAGGGGCGCGGTTGAGGGCCGCGTGGCTCAGTGCCTTCGTGGGTTCGAATCCCACCCCCCGCATCTTTATTCATCGTGGGACGTGTGACCGAACGATGAGGGAGTCACGCTCACTACGGGAATAGAGGAGAAGCCCTTGGGATAATGTTCTTTGACGTTGATGATCATACTTTTTCGAAGCCTCTACATCCTTCGGGAGGGTGCTCGGAGCAGGGTGGAGACCACCCCTACCACGGGGTTATAGGGGCGGAGCCCCATTTCGAATCCCACCCTTGCACTTTTCTTGAGCCTATGGAAAGATAGGGTACGGAGTGTGTACTGGTTAACAATCGTCAACTGTTTTTAAGTCTACCACCAATCCTTTTTTCTGATGGAAAAAGAGGCCCTCTTGTTGGCATTAGCGGACAGCGTGAACCCCTGTACCCTCGCGGTGATGCTCCTTCTCCTCGCCGTCCTTCTAAGCAAGAAGGGAAGAAAGGACGCTGTACTTGGAGGTATCTTGTTCATAGTCACCGTTTATACCATGTACACGCTTTATGGACTGGGATTATTGACCTTTATTACCACTACAGGTCTTTACAGGGTCGTTTCTTTTCTACTGCCGTTACTCATCCTTGTTCTCGCCCTCATAGAGATCAGGGCGTACATCTCGTATAAACCGGGGTTTTCGTCCCTGGAAATGCCCCTAAAGTTAAGGCCCATAGCTGGTGCAGCCATATCAGCCATAAACAACCCCCTAACCGCAGTACCGGTGGCCGTGCTCTGTTCGATTCTCCTGTTACCCTGTTCCTCTGGTCCCTATCTTACCGCCCTCTTTCTAATGAAAGGTATCGATGACCTGCTCCTCTATAACGCAGTCTTCGTGCTCCCGATGGTGGCCCTTCTGGCCCTCGTTAGCTTGGGGGCATCTCCTGAGAGGGTTCAGGAGCTCCGCCAGAGGTACATAAGAGAGATCCATCTTATCAGTGGCCTCTTACTGTTGATGGTATTCTTTTTCCTGTTACCTATCCCACAGGCCACGAGCCAGGGCTCAAGTGCTTCGGTACTTGTCGTGGCGAGTCCTACCTGTCCCCACTGCCAGCACCTGGAAGAGGTACTTAGAGAGATGAACGTAGGCTACGTCCTCATACCTCCCGATGAAGGAAGGAGGCTCGCAGAAGAGAGGGGAGTTAATTGGGACGGCGGCGTGCCTCTGCTGATCTATAGAGACATTGTAATAGAGGGTTTTCCTACAGAGGGGCAAGAAGTAAATGGATATTTTCGGGACGAAGAGAACCTCTGTAAAACAGTTGGGACGCCTGTGTACGATGGGAACGTATACCTCTATTGTAGGTTAAAGAACGGGGCCGTACTTGGTAACAGGCACGTCCTCGAGATGTTCCTCGGAAAGAAAAGTTAAAGGGTTCGTGTCAAATAGTGGCGTGAAGCGCCTTAGCTTCTGGGAGCTCGTGTCCATCGGTGTAGGGGGCATGATCGGGGGAGGGATATTCTCCGTGTTGGGACTGGCTGCGCAGCACGCCGGGCCGCTCACACCAGTTTCTTTTCTTCTGGCGGGTATTGTTGCAGGCCTGACAGCCTACTCCTTTGCAGCCTTCTCCCGAAGGTACACCACACGGGGTGGAGCCGTCGAATACATCGCCCACGGCTTCAAGAGGGGCGAAATGGTAGGTACAGTGAATCTGCTGTTCCTGTTTTCCTACGTCGTCATGCTGGCCCTATACTCTTACACCTTTGGCTCTTACCTTTCAGCTGACCTGGGAATGTATTCCGAGCTGACGAAGCGGCTGTTTGCAGTCCTCGTGCTCGTCTTCTTTGCTGCTCTGAACCTCCGGGGGGCCAAGGTGGTGGGCAGGAGCGAACTGCTCATCGTTGCCACGAAGCTCTTTATCCTCCTGTTCTTTGTAGTAGTGGGACTCCTCCTCGCCCCAGGATTGCCGAAAGGTAGCGTGCCGCCCCTCATAGACGTTCTACTTGGTGCTTTCCTCATCTTCCTCGCTTACGAGGGCTTCGAGCTCATAACAAACGCTTCGGAAGAAGCAGAAGACCCTGTAGTAAACATACCGAAGGCCCTCTTTACCTCGGTGGCCATCGTAATACTCGTCTATGTCTTGGTCTCCTACGTAGCGGTCTCCAGCCTAAACCCTGCTGAACTGTTTAAATACAGGGATTATGCGCTGGCAGAGGCTGCAAAACCCTTCCTTGGGACTGCTGGCTTCCTTCTCATCTCACTCGCGGCACTTCTGTCAACGGCCTCGGCCATAAACGCCACCCTCTTCGGTGCCGCCCGCATCGCCTACGTCTTGGCCAAGGAGGGGGTCCTACCCGAGGCCCACAGGGGGCCATGGCATGGAATAACAGAAGGGCTCGTTCTGGTGACTGCAGCAACCGTTTTCCTCGTCCTCTTCCTTGACCTCCAGGGGATTGCCTTCCTTGGAAGCGCAGGGTTTTTGATTATTTACACCCTCGTCAATCTCTCTGCACTGAGAATGAGAAAGGAACTTCAGGCAAGTGGCACCGTCCTCTTGCTCTCATCCCTCTCCACGCTACTCGCCCTCCTTGTCCTCGTGTATGGGGTGGCCCGCACAAATCCCGCAGAGGTCACCTTATTGTTTGGTGTAATCTTCCTTGCCTTCTTCGTAGAGACGGTGTACAGGAAGGTAAAGATGAGGAGGCTCCACATGAAGCTGTGGAGGGAAATCTGATCACTTCAGAGCCATCTTAGCTTCGTTCTTGTACATTATCCAGTTCAAGTAGAGATGGATCGCCACCAAGATCGTCATGACGAGGCCCGCCACCGTGTGGACAGACTCCCACAGCTCCTTATCCACGCCCCACACGGTAGCAGGACCAGAAGGCGCAAGGTATAGGGCTATGCCAGAAACCAGCACCACGGCAAAGTCCAGCATCAGTAAAGTAGAGATGTAAAACCGCATCTCACCTCTGTTCATGGCCTCCCCTCCCGGGAACCCGTATACACCTGGTGCCGTTGATCTCGATCTCCTCCGCTACCGGGTACCCAAGATCCTCCGAGTACCCTATCGTCACGGTCTCCCCCTCCAACTTGATGAGCATATCTTCCGAGTGAAACATCACTCCACCACAGTCGTAGCGCCCGCGGAGGTACACGGTAGTATCACTAACCACCAGGCTCCAGGCATCGAAGTTGTCTTCCTCCACCTTGCCATGGACGTAACCAACAACGGCGTGGTCGTCATCGTCACCCCCGCCGTAGTACAGCCAAGCAGAGGCGAGGAGTAACAGGAGGAAGCCACCCACCAGCACCGCAACCTTCCAGAGCTTCATACCGATGGATGGGTGAAACGGTGAATGAAAGTATCTGAAACGATCAACGACGCACCTTCCCAATGAAGTCCACGTACCAATCACCAAGGACGAGGCCGTCCAGGGCCTCTGCAATCTCCTTGGAGCTCTCCAGTTTCAGTCCAGAACGGGCTATCTCCTTCCACCGCCCCAACCCCTTCACGCCGACACTCTCCAGCTCCACCACCGTGGCAAAGAG
>JALUER010000044.1 GCA_027043825.1 Microcaldota archaeon | reverse complement strand
CGAGGTAGAAGATCTGCTCCTCTGATAGAAGCGAGGTGGTAGCCTCATAGGATACCATGGCCCTTTCCTCCTCTATCTGGTTGTGGGGATAGGTAAAGGTCTTGCTCTCCTCATCCATCAGGAGGGAATCACAGGATATTGATGAAAAGGCGTTCTCTGCACCCTTGTTTACCTTTAGAAGTCCCCGGAACACAGAGATGCCGTCCTCTACCGATATTGACTTGGAAATGACCGTACTTCGGGAGTTTTTCCCTATATGGAAGAGCTTTGCGCCCCCCTCCTTCCATTCTCCTCCATGGGCAATGGAAAAGTTCATGATGCGGGCCCTGGCGTTTTCCCTCAATACCACCGATGGATAGACCACCGAGATCTTCGATCCGAAGGAACCTTCCACCCACTCCACCCTTCCGTCCTTCTCCACAATAACCCTCTTGTTGTTGAAGTTGATGACGTTCTTGCTCCAGTTCTGGACCGTTGTGAACTTCAGGTATCCCCCCTCGTGGACGTACATCTCTACCGCACCGTCGTGGAGGGAGAATTTCCTGAACTGGGGCGATGAACACCCCTCTATGAAGTGAACCGATGCATTCCTTCCCACCACGATGAGGCTGTGCTCAAACTGGGATATGCCTCCTTCTCCTATCACAAAGAAGGCCTCGATGGGGAACTCCACCTTCACGCCGTCTGGCACGTAGAGGAATGTCCCTCCACTCCATAGAGCGTAGTGCAGGGCAGAGTACCTGTGCTCCGCCGGAGGAAACACTCTGCCGAAGTACCTCCTCACGAGATCAGGGTATTTCTTCACCGCCTCCTCCATGGAGGTCAGTATCACTCCCTTCTTCTCCAGGTATTCCTTGGCATGGGTATAAACCGTCTCCGCGTCGTAGGCGGTCGTCAAGCCTGCCAGGAATTTCTTTTCCTGTTCAGGGAGGTTCATCTCCTCGTAGAACCTCCTTATCTCCGGGGGGATCTCATCCCAGGACTGGGCTTTTATCCCCTGCTCATCGTAGAGTATCAGTTCATCCAGGTCTATCTCTTTGGGTTCCTCCAACCACAGCGGATCCTTCATCCTCCGGAAGTACTGAAAGGACCTCTCCCTAAGTTCCTTCATCCACTGGGGCTCTTCCTTCCTTTCGCTTATCTCCTCTACCTTCTTGGGATCGATGCTCCCCCGGGTTATCAATGCAGCACGCCCCCTTCCATGCGCAGGGTTTTCTTATCTGAGAGGAGTTGGAGGGAGAGCGGGTTATGGGTTATGTATATGATACCCTTTCCCCCCTCCTTCAGTTCTTCCACGATCCTTAGAAACTGCTCCACGCTCTCCACATCCACTCCGCTGTCTATCTCATCAAATATGAGGTACTTCTTATCGAACAGCAGCGCCTGGGCCAGTTCCAGCCTCTTCTTCTCTCCTCCGGAAAGCCCCCTGTGGAGCTCCCTGTAGAGGAAGTCTTCACCCAGCCCCACCTTCTTCAGAACATCCTTTACCTTCCTGACACCCTCCTCTCCCTTCTCCCCGGACACCTCCAGGAGGAAGTCACCTATCCTTATCCCCTCAAACTCGGGGGGCATCTGGAAGGAGAGGAATATGCCCCTCTTGAACCGCTCTTCAGGGGGCAGTTCTGTTATATCCTCCCCATCCAATAATATCTTTCCTTCCGTAACCTCTACCGCCTCATCTCCCATTATCGCCCTTGCCAGGGTGCTCTTTCCGCTCCCATTGGGCCCCGTTATGACCAGAATCTCTCCAGGGGATAGGGAAAGGTTTATTCCCTTGAGAACTTCCTTTCCCTCCACCCTCACCCGGAGGTCCTTCACCTCAAGCATGTAGACAATTTAACACTGTTAAATTTTTAAGGGGGTGTCTGCCCTTTCAAGCTCGGCCATCCACGCCATCCGGTCCCTCTTCATCCACCCCCTTATTTACATTTCTCCCCTAGCCTTTATCCATGTACGCCGATGTTCACCTCCACCTCTACGAGGCTCCCGACCCTAAGAAGCTCGTCGCCGAGGCCCGGGAAGGCGGCATAACACTTCTCATCACCAACGGTGAGAATGTGGACACCTCCAGGCGCTGCGTCGAACTTACAGACCTGCCCGGCGTCTATGCTGCCGTCGGCATCCACCCCTCCTCTTCCAACAAGCCCTACGATAGATCTGTTCTGGAGAATCTCCTGGATAACGACCGGGTGGTTGCAGTCGGCGAGATCGGCCTTGACGCAAAGTATGACATCGACATGGACCTCCAGCGGAGGGTCTTTGAGGACATGGTCTCCCTGGCCTCCGAACACGACCTCCCTGTTATCGTCCACTCGGGTAGGTCCTACCGGGAGGTAGCAGACACCCTCTTCAGATACGACGTCCTGGCAGACCTCCACTGGTACTCTGGCAGCCTCGACGTTGCCCTGGAACTTGCCCAGTCAGGCCACTTCTTTTCCCTGGGTCCTGCCAGCTTGAAGGGAGGTAAGTACAGGGCCCTCATCGATGAGCTACCCCTTTTCCAACTTCTAACGGAGACAGACTACCCTGTCCGCATAGGGGGGAAGGACAACCATCCCCTCCGGGTCCGGGAGGTGGTGGAGCACATCGCCCGGGTGAAGAACCTCCCCCTGGAGGAAACGAGGTCAGCCATTTATAATAATGCCCTCAAGTTCTTTGGAGTGGGACCATGAAGCTTGAAGTCTACGGTGCCGGCCACGAGGTCGGACGCTCTGCCCTCATCCTGGACACAAAGAACACCAGGGTTCTCCTTGATTATGGAGTGAAGATCGAAGCGGACCACACTGAGTATCCCCTTGAATTTCAGGGCATGATCGACGCCATGATCCTCTCCCACGCCCACCTGGACCATTCCGGATACATTCCCCACCTCTTTGAGGAACTTACAACCACCGTCTACATGACTATCCCCACCCTGGATATCTCCAAGGTTCTCTGGGAGGATGCCATCAAGGTGGCCCGCCTCCGGGGCGATGAGCCACCCTTCCAGCGGGAGAGCATGAAGGAGGCCTCCCGAAGAACGATGACCTTCCACTACTACCAGCCCTTCATGGTCTCCGATGAGATGAGCGTGGAGTTCATCGACGCGGGCCACATCCCCGGCTCTGCCCTCGTTCGTATGGAGACCTCTGAGGGAACGGTTCTATACACGGGGGATTTCAAGATCGAGCCCATGCGGCTCCACTCGGGGGCAGACCTGTCCAACGTGGACGCCGATGTCCTCATAATGGAGTCCACCTACGCCAACAGGGAGCATCCTCCCCGCCGGGAACTGGAGAGGAGCTTCATAGAGAAGGTTAAAGAGATCCTAGATAATGGAGGTAAGGCAGTTATCCCCGTCTTTGCCCTGGGAAGGGCCCAGGAGATCATAGACCTCCTCGTTTCCTCCCACATCAAGTATCCCATCTACTTTGACGGTATGGGAAAGAAGATCACCAAGATAACCCTGAGATATCCAGACTATATCAGCAACTACCACAGGTTGAAGAAGGCCGCCAAGCACGTTATCTGGGTGAAGAACATGCACCAGAGGGACTCCATAACCGAAGGCCCTGCGGTCATCGTCTCCACTGCTGGTATGCTCCAAGGGGGCCCCATCCTCCACTAC
>JALUER010000043.1 GCA_027043825.1 Microcaldota archaeon | reverse complement strand
ATGTGATGGGTCACTTTATTGCCCACCAGCTTCTCTAGTCCTCCCCGAAGTATGGGTATTTCAAGAAGCGATCCCACCTCGGTATGTTTAGATAAAAGCTCTAGAAGCTTTTCAAAAAGTTGAGAAGGATGTGTCGATTTATCCTGTGTCTGGAGAGATGTGTAAACCAGGAAAGCTAGGTGGGGGTTTCCTGTCAACTCTTGCCTCGCTTTCTCCCAACTCTCTTCATCCAAAACATCGCCCGATACTATATGTCTCCTTTTCCTTCTGCCCTCTTCCGCAACAGAAGGGTTAAATTCTATGCCTCCAACCTTCGGTTCATAACCAAGAAACCTTAGCCTGTCTTCTATATAAGGATGGAGGCGTCCCTGACCTGAACCTAACTCTAAAATCCTTATTTTCTTTCCTTTGAAACCGGCTGCGTGGAGGATCGCCAGAAGGTGGGAAGCTATTCCGTGACCCTGTAGAACAGGATCACCTATCGTATTGGCAATGCGATCCTCACGTATGTGCTGGAGTGTAATGTGATATTCAGCATTCTCGGGATAAGCACGGGCCTTTTCCATGGAAAATTTCACCTCCTGGTGGTATTTATAGGTTTTGGTATAGGGCCATGGAGTTATGCCCCTCGCTCCGCTCGAGCACCCTCCAGATAAAAAGGTGAGAAAGAGGGGAAGGGGATCAGGAGTTCCCAAGAAGGTCCCGTAGTGCGTCCGGTCGCAAGACCGGACCCGCTTGCGCGTCAACGGAGCATCGGTTGAGTGGGGCCGCGGGGATTTGAACCCCGGACCTACGGTTGTCTCAGAGCCGGTCTTATAAGACCGTCGCTCTGACCAGGCTGAGCTACGGCCCCACAGGACTACAGAGACCGTGTCCCTTTCGAAACCCCCCACAGTGCGTAGGGCCGAGCGGAGCGAGTGCCCTACCCGCTCTGGGGTTATAGGGGCGAAGCCCCATAGCGGGCCCGGGGGGATTCGAACCCCCGACACTCCGGTTAAGAGCCGGATGCTCTGCCTGGCTGAGCTACGGGCCCAAGGGGAAGTTATAGGGGCGGAGCCCCAGTGCGCCGGCCGGGATTCGAACCCGGGTCTTCGGCGTGGCAGGCCGATGTCCTAGCCAGGCTAGACTACCGGCGCGCGCATCATTTGATAGGGTGGCAAGGGTTTTAAGGGTTGGCCCGGCGTCCCCTTTTAACAACCTCCCGACGAGCTTTCTTGGATGAGAATGAACCCAAAACAACTCCAGAAGATGCTGAAGCAGATGGGCATCCAGGCAAGGGAGGTACCCGTGAAGGAAGTCATATTCGTTCTACAGGACGGCTCAAGGATGGTCTTCGAAAGCCCGCAGGTCGTGGAAACCGTGGCCATGGGTCAAAGGGCCTACCAGGTGATGGGGGAGCCGAAGGTCGAGAAGGAGCTCTTCTCCGAGGAGGACGTGAAGCTGGTGGCGGAGAAGGCAGGAGTGGACGAGGAAACCGCCAGAAGAGCCCTCGAAGAGACGAAGGGGGACATAGCAGAGGCCATCATGAAGCTGGCGGGCGTTCAACAGCGGTAAACTCTACCGGCGTGCCGTTCTGGACGTTCAAGTAGCAGTCCAGGAGTACCTCATCGCCTACCTTTCTATTCCCCAAAACGAAGGCATCCCCGGTGAAAGACCTCCCCTCCACGTTCACCTCTACCAAGGCATTGGTCCAGTAGAGGAGGTTCTTCTCTTCCACGATGGAACGCACCTCAGGGGTGGGAACGGTTCGTATACCGTAGCTCGTCGGTGTTCCTGGGATGTTCACGTCCTGGAGGGTGTAGACGATCCACTCGGTGTCGAGGACCTTCTTCACGGTGCCCAGACAGGTGCCCTGGTAGGTGAAGTTGGGTGGCTTAAAGGACCCGAGGGACACGACAAAGCCCAGGGAAGAGAGGGCAAGGAAGGCCACCGTGAGGATGCTGATGAGGGTTCGCCGCTCCACGGCTCAATATGATGGAAAAGGTTGAAAAGGGAAGGGCGTTAAAAAGACTTGAGGGGAAGATTTGAGGGGTGAAAGCATGAAGAAGGTCATCCTCATCGCATACGAGGGCAGGGTGAAGGGAGAGGAAAACCCCTTCGAAACGGTGGGGGAGGAGAGGCCCCTGGCCGTGGTTCTCGGCGCGAGAGATCTCCTGCCGGCTCTGGAGGAAGAGATAAGTTCCATGAAGGAGGGGGAGGAGAAGGAGGTAGAACTTCCCCCGGAGAAGGCCTTTGGAGAGAGGAGGTCAGATCTCATAGTCATCATACCCGAGCGGGAGTTCAGAAAGAGGGGGATAAGGCCCTATCCTGGGCTCCCCATCGAGGCGGACGGAAGGACCGGAAGGGTGCTGGCCGTCTCCGCCGGCAGGGTTCAGGTGGACTTCAACCACCCCCTGGCAGGCAAGACCCTCGTCTACAGGGTGAAGGTGGTAAAGAAGATTGAAGACATGGAGGAGGCAGCCAAGCACCTCTTCAGGCGCTTCTTCACCTACGAGCCAGAAGAAGTGTCCTTCAAGGGCGGTGTCCTGAAAGTGTCCTACGTCTTCTCGAGGGAGGCCGACAGGATAGAGCCAGTCTTCGTGGGCTACATACTATCAAACTTCGACGACGTGAAGGAAGTCCGAATGGAGAAGATCTACAGGAGAAGAGAAGAGCCTAAGGAAGGAGCTGGCGAGAGTACCTCCCAGTGAAGGGCTCTCCTCCCCTCACCTCGGCGAAGGCCACCTGGCAGATCCTCACCCCGGGATGGAGCCGGATGAGGTGTGGGCCCAGGTTCACGATCTCCAGGACCTGTCGGTTGTTAGAGCCCGGGTGGATGAA
The DNA here is from genome assembly GCA_027043825.1 of Microcaldota archaeon. Lineage (GTDB taxonomy): Archaea > Iainarchaeota > Iainarchaeia > JAADDC01 > JAADDC01 > WANZ01. Next base: position 837 of record JALUER010000043.1, on the reverse strand, counting down.
GTTGGAGGACACGTGAACCATTAGCCCCAGACGGGCAAAGCGGGACCTACCCGAGAGGATGCCCAGGATGTTGTCCGGTAGTCTTATCCGTTCTTTTGTTATGCCCAGGACGAAGTCCCCGGGCTTCAGTTCGATGTACTGGTGATCCTCCAGCTCAACGAGCTCTCCCAGACGAGAGACGTCAATGTTCTCGCTGTAGACCTCCACCTCGTCGGGGGAGAAGACCCGGAAGTGGTTCCCCAGAGTAAGATCCACGGAAACGCTCCCAACGGCGGCCTCGTCGAAGGGGTCGATCTCTATGACGCCCTCCTTCACCAGCCGAAGGATTTCCTTTCTTCCGAGGAACACGGAAGGATATGGGGGGTTTACGATTTAAACCCTACGCAACTAAAGGGATAGTAGTTCCTTCTTGAGGTGGTTTTATGGAAGAAAAGAAGACTGGAACGACCATCGTAGGTATAAAGGGAAAGGACTTCGTTGTGCTGGCTGCAGACAAGCAGTCCACGTACGGTTACATTAAGTACAACAGACACACCCGGAAAATACACCCCATATCTGACTACATGGCCCTGGCCACCTCTGGGCTCGTAGGGGACGCCCAGATCCTCACCCGCTTCCTGGAGAGCAGGGTAAGGAGCATGAGCATAGAGCTGGGTGAGAAGCCCTCACCGGCGTCCATAGCAAAGTACTTGGGTCTCATTCTCAACTCCTCCAAGCTCGTGCCCTTCTGGGTGGGTCTCATCCTCGGAGGCTACAAGGAAGGGCCTTACCTGGCTTCCATAGACGCAGCAGGGGGGATATCCGAACCAAAGCACTTCACGGCGGACGGTAGTGGTA
>JALUER010000042.1 GCA_027043825.1 Microcaldota archaeon | reverse complement strand
CAAGCGGGCGCTCTACCGCTGAGCTACGGGCCCGATATCTCTATGATAGGGAAAGCTTTATTAGGCTTCTCACCGCCAAGCCTTATATAACGGTTCACCCTGTGTATGGGCATGGAGGAGTACTCGGCGAGGCCCAGGAGTCCGCTGGAAATTATAATATGGTTCATTGGTCTCGTGGTACTTGGGTACCTTACCTTCTCAGGAGGTGTTCTCACCATAGCAGGCTTTGGGCCCCTTCTTCTCCTGTATATCCTCCTCTCATTCAAGGTTCTCCCGGAGTACAAGCGGGGTGTCCTCTTCACCCTTGGGAGGTATAGCGGCATCGTGGGGCCCGGCGTCGTTACCATAATTCCCTTTGTCCAGGAGTTGAAGGTGGTGGACCTCCGCATCTTCACCATAGACATCCCACCCCAGGAGGTAATCACCAAGGACAACGTCTCCGTCCAGGTAAACGGTGTGGTGTTCTACCGGGTTGTTGACCCGGCCAAGGCGGTGCTGAAGATCAACGACTACGTGAAGGCCACCGGCGCCCTTGCCCAGACGGTCCTGAGGGACGTCATCGGCGGCGTCACCCTTGACGAGCTCCTGGAAAACAGGGAGGTCATCGCCGATGAGATAAGGAAGATCGTGGACGAGAAGACAGACGAGTGGGGCATAGACATCACCGAGATCAGGCTCCAGGACATCGTACTACCCGAAGGAATGAAGAGAGCTATGGCAGTCCAGGCAGAGGCCGAGAGGGAGAGGAGGGCTATCATCATAAAGTCAGAGGGAGAGAAGATCGCAGCCCAGAACTACAAGGAGGCCTCCGAGATCCTCGCCTCGTCTCCTGCTTCCCTAACCCTACGGGTTCTCCAGACCCTAAACGACATCTCCAAGGATCCCAGCCAAAAGTTCGTCCTCGTGGTCCCCATTGAACTACTGGAGGGCTGGATGAAGCTGCGGAGCGGGAAGGAAGAGTAAGTTTAAATTTCTTTTTCCTCCCTTTTCATCTGCCGGGTGCCCCGGTGGTGTAGTCCGGTTAGCATGCGGGCCTGTCGAGCCCGTGACCCGGGTTCAAATCCCGGCCGGGGCGCTCGCCCGGGTCACTTCACCACCTTTATTTTTATGCCATAGTGCTCCTTCAGTAACTCCTTCAGGAGCTCCGCTGCCAGCCTATGTCTCGTGGACGACGCCCGCTCCTTCTTCAGCTCCCTGAACTTCTCTGCCAGACCCTTTGCCAGCCCCGAGCTAACAGGATCACCGAGGCTGTGGTACACACCGAACCTCTCGTAGAACGCCCGGTAACCCTTATCCCTCTCGTACCCGAGTGTCCTCCTCAGCATCTTGGTGAGATCTCCGACCCTTCTCTTCACACAGTTCCCCTGGCATTCCTCGAGCCCGTCCAGGAGCATCGCTAACCTATCCAACTCCTCGGCACTCATGTGACGGATGGCCCACTTTAACCTCTGGGCGACCCTATCTGGATCGAGCCCCGCTACGGACACCATATAAGAGAGCATCCGTGACCTGGACTTGAGCCTTTCCTTGTGCTTGTCTATGAGCTCTTCCATCTTCTTCAAGACCTTTCGTCCGTGTTGTTCCAAGAAGAGCCCGGTAAGAGCGGACTTCCCCACCCTCTCGTGGTCCAGGTCCAGGAACTGCACTCCAACACCCACGGTCTCCTTGGCCAACCGTAAGGCGTCCTTTACCGCGTCGTGCAGTGCCTCGTGAGGGTGTAAAGTCGTCTCCAGGTCCTCACCGCTAATCCCTCCCTTATAAATGTGGTGGGCGAGTTCGTGGAGGTCCACCTTCACCTCTTCTCCGTTGTGGAGAACGATCTTCTCTCCCTGGAAGGCCTTAACGTGTCCCTTTTCCAGGAGTTCTTTCGCTTCCAGGTACGCCCTTGCCAGCTTCCTGATGTCCACCCCGCTTCTGGAGAGCCTATAGAGTTCACCAGGGGACACTTGGATCTTACCCCTGCCCTCAAGGCTCTTGATTTCTTCTATTCCAGCGTTCTTCAAGCGCTCGGCCATTTCCACGCTGAGTCCAGCCCTCTTTACTTCATTTAGGAAGGATGTCACGACTTCCCTGTTGCTCCAATTCTTCTCCAGGAACTCCAGGAGGGCGGCCGGGTCGTCGAGTTTCACACGCTCGCCGTTGAATTCGAGGGTGGCGTCCGGGAGAACTTCGGACATTCTCCTGCGCTGGAAGGTTTTGAGTATGCCGTAAACCATGAGGGAGCGGGATATAGCGTCTTGAACGGCTTTCGGGCTTTCGCCCGCCTGGAGGGCTTCTTCTACAGAGCTATACATCCTCTTGCCTACTTTTAGTCCACCCAACGACCTCAAGACCTTCCTTACCATGGCCTTTCTTGCCTGAGCAGATACTCTCCCAAAGATGTCAGGTTCTTCCAGGTAGGCAAGTCTTCTGAGGCCACTCACTCCCTTGAAGCCAAGTTTCTCGAGGGCGTCCCTCCCGTAGACCTCCCGCAGGCTCTTGACCCGGTCGATTATCCGGTTCGTGAGTCCTTCGTCCAGGAGTAAGGATCTTGCCTGTTCAAAGGAGCTAACGTTCAGGTCTGATAAAACGAAACCGTTTCTTTTGAATTCTTCCAGGTTCTGTTTGAGATTCTTGAGCTCTAACACGTTGAGAGAGAGCAGGTCCCTCAAAGAAACATTGACACCGTGCTTTCTAAGGAGAGATACAACCTCCCTGCGCCTCTTCCGGTGGAGCCAGTCAAAAAATCGCACCACCTTTTTTGCTGTCTCAGTAACCATGCCAATATATGGTCCCTGTTGTTAATTAATGTTACCACCGGCCGGATGTTATGATTTCCCTTGCCTGGGCCACCGTCCCCTCGAGGGGGCCATCGTTGTTCAGGAAAATACCTTCCCCGGCGGTGACCCTGAGGAGGGCCCGCCTCAGGGTCTCCACCCTCCTCTCCTTGAGGTAGTTCCTAAGGAGCCTGCGGATGACCTTCTCGCCCCTGGCATAGAGGGGTTTCAGGTGCTCGTGGGGGGAACGGTGCTTCAAGATGGCGTAGCGGTCGGCGTCCTTGACGGTCCTCTTCACCTGGGCTTCCAGTGCCTCCTGAGGATCTTTATACCTCCGTTCTCCCTCCCTCGGTCCCTTTGTCAACCTCTCCCCGATGGTTTTCGGAGAAGCATACACGTAGAAGTGGACGGAGGGGACGTCTTTCAGGGCGTGGGGGTGAGCGTGCAGGTTCGAGTCGATGACGACGATTTTCCCCTCCCTGACGTACCTCCTAATGAGGTCGTAGACCGTGGCGTCGATCCGGGACTCCACCTGGATCATCTGGTTGGGGTGAGAAGAGAGAAAGTCCACGAAGCGGTTGATGTCTTGGAAGCCCATCTCCTGGGACATCTCCCGGAAGATCTCACCCGTGGATATCCTTACCACGTCTCCGTCCTCCTGGGAGAGGATCCCGTAGATGGCCTTGGCCACCGTGGACCGCCCGCTACCGTGCACGAAGGAGCTGAAAGCCACCACCCCTCCCCCGTGGAACCTCCTCCGGAGGTGGTGTGCCAGGGTAGGGTGCTTGTGCATCCCATCACCCCAGGATTTCCTTCAGTATCCTGCTCACCACCTTCCCCGAGGCCCTGCCACCGCTCCTCTTGATGACCTCCCCCACCACGGCCCCGAGCTTCGGCTCCTTCCCTGCCGCCCTGAAC
>JALUER010000041.1 GCA_027043825.1 Microcaldota archaeon | reverse complement strand
CTCTCCAGCTCCTCCACCTTCTTTTTGAGTTCCTCGATGTCCTTCAGTAGTGTTTCCTGACCGTAGCCGGGATACCAGTCAGCCGGTTTCTCGATCTTACCCTCCTTGTAGAGCCTGTAGAGGTATTCTCCGCAGGGACCGGCGCCGAAGTAGGCCCGGTCCGGATCGTTTACAATGTTTGCCATCATCCACCTCTTCCTTCCCCATCCGGGTCCAAACATCTTCTCACCTCCTATCTAACGAGCATATGCACAAAAATGGTTTTAAATATGTGCTATGGCTCATTATTATGTGCCGCCCTGGGGTAGAGGGAGGGGTCCCGGAAGGCCCCGGAAGAGGGTGAGGAAGGGCTGGATGTACAGGGAGCTCTTCTTCGAGCCGCCGGGCTGGACAGAGGAAATATACATAACCGACGACGAGCTGGAGGCCATGAGATTGGTGGACTACCTGGGACTAAAGCAGGAGGAGGCGGCCCAGCAGATGGGGGTTTCCCGGGCGACCGTCTGGAGGCTCCTGGAGAGCGGCAGGAAGAAGCTGGTGGAGGCCCTCCTCTTTGGAAAGAGGATCAGGATCGTGAAGAGCGAAGAGGGTTAAGGACTTCGGCATTCATTCTTTCTATGGACGCCGACGAGTTCCAAAGGTCTGCGTTGAAGACTCTGAAGGAGTGGGGTGAGCCTGGGAAGCTTTCAGATATTGTTTACCTTGCTCTTGCCATAAATGGAGAAGCTGGGGAGCTGGCAGAGGTGGTAAAGAAAGCTTGGAGAGATGGAAAGGAACTGGACAAGGACTGGTTGGTGGAGGAGCTGGGAGACATCCTCTGGTACGTGGCAGTGCTGGCTCACAAGATTGGTGTGCCCCTTTCTGAAGTGATGGAGAAGAACGTAATGAAGCTCAAGAAGAGATATGGGGTGAAAGGGTGAGGAAGGACGCCCACCTCTGGCACATAAGCGACCGAGAAGATAAGAGCGAGTGGGAGGCCTTGTTTATTCACGCCCTCCTGGAGTGGGTGAAGAGCAGGACAGGGAAGACCTTCAGGAAGATCCTGGACGCCCCCTGTGGAAACGGAAGGCTTCACCCCTTCCTGAAAAGGTTCGGCTATGAGGTGAAAGGCTTTGACGTGAGTGAGGAGCTGGTGGAGGAAGCAAGGGAAAGGGGATGTGACTGCTGGGTGGGAGATCTTCGGGACCCCTCTGCCTACCGGGACGTCTACGACGTAATAATCAACTGGTTCACGAGTTTTGGGTACTTCTCCCACGGGGAGAACGTGAAGGTAATGGAGAATTTCTACGAAGCCCTAAGTGAAGGCGGAGTGCTCATACTGGACTTTCCCGTCTTCGGGAGGGGAGCCCCGGTGGACTATTTCATAGGGATCAAACGGCGCGAGGATACGTTCATCGAGATCATGGAGAGTGTCCCCGAGGGGAAGGTCAACCACCTCCACCACCGCCTGTTCAGGGACGAGGGGACAAGGCTGACGCTGGTGGAGGAGTTGCGGGTGAACCTGATCAGGTACTCGCCCGACGAGCTCCTCCAGATGATGAAGGACGTTGGATTCAAAGAGGTCTACACCTTTGAAACCTTGAAGACGATGCCGCCCGATGAGAAGAGCAAGAGGATCACCTACGTGGCGGTGAAGTGACGGCAGCTTTTTATACCTCCACCCCTTTTTCTAAGCGGGTGATAGGATGAAGAGGGTGATGAAGGCAAAGGTGGGGGGCAAGTACATCATAGTCCCCAAGCTGATAGGCCTGCTCCTCGTCCTGGTGGCGCTCTTCATGTTCCTGGGGGCCACCATGGACATAGTGGTGTCCTGGGACAAGATAAAGGACGTCAAGAGCTGCCTCCAGGCAGTGAACGGCGACGAGATGGGCTACCTCGTCTGTGCTACCAAGGCAATAGCAGCAGGAGTATACCCCTTCCCCAACGGTGTAAACCACCTGGACAAGTGGACGGTACTGTCCTACAAGGCAGGGGCCTGGGTCTTCTGGGTCTTGGTCCTCGTGCTGGCACTCGTCATCTACCAGACGGGGAAGCTCTTTGAGATCGAGGAAGAGATAAGGACGGCTGAGCTGACAAGGGCCATAGAGGAGGCCGTAGAGAAGGCAGAGGAAAAGAAAGAGAAGAAGACCAGGAAGACCAGGGGAAGGAAGAAGAAGGCAGCTAAATGATCCCCCTCTTCTTTAATTCTTCGTAGGCCTTCCTGACGATGGCCCTAATTTTGCCCCGCTTCTTCAGTCCGCCCAGCTCCATGGCCACCTTCCTGATGCTGTTCGTCTCCACGAGTCTCCGGAGGATCCTCTCGGCCTCCTCATCTCCCTGGAAGAGCCCATTCTCCAGGGCGAGGCGGGCGATGTCCCCGGGTGAGAGCTCCCCGTAGAACCTCCTCTCAACCTCAAAGGGCTCGTCAAAGACCTTGAGGATCTCGAAGTGGACCACGTAGAGGGGGACGTTTTTCTTTCCGTAGATCCTATTCAGCTCTTTTCTTAACCTTTCATAGCTCATGCCCTCCAGGCGGGCATGCTCCGGCGTTATATCGTCCTTCATGATCCTCTCTATCCTCGCCACCCTTCCCACGGCCCAGACCTTGCCACCTGAGTGGACGTAGAAGAGATCCCCTTCCCTCAGCCTCGTCCGGCGCCGGATGGTGATCCTCTTCTTACCCGAAAGCACGAGGGGTAAGTACTCCCTCTTGAGCATGAGGTAGCGGCGAGGCTCCACACCTAAAAGTATGGCCTTTATATTTTTCCATCTTTTTGAATGCGTGGAGCTGAGGGTAAGGGTTCTCGATCTGGACGCGGATAAGTACGTGGTCGTTCTGAACGAGAAGACAGCAAAGCGGATGGGCGAGGGGCCCGACGGAAGGGCCGAGCTATACAAGGAAGGGAAGAAGCTCGTAGGGATAATAAACACCTCGAAGCGGCTTGTAAAGGAGGACGAGATAGGGGTCCTCGTGGACGTGGCCGAGGCCCTTGACCTGAGGGACGGGGAGCTCATAGAGGTCTACCCCGGCGAGCCCCCGGAGAGCATAGAGGCCATAAGGAAGAAGATGAAGGGGGAGAAGTTGTCTCCCGAGGAGATAAAGCAGATAATCGACGACATCATGAGCGGGGCACTCTTCCCGGCGGAGGCTTCGGCCTTCATCGTGGCCTCTGACATCGTGGGACTCGATATGGACGAGACGGCGGCCCTCACAAGGGCCATAGCCGAGTCGGGAAACATCATCCACTTTGAGGGGGAGGTGGTGGACAAGCACAGCATAGGGGGGATCCCCGGCAACCGAATAACCTTTTTCTACGTCCCCCTCATGGCCTCCCTTGGGTATAAAGTCCCAAAGACGTCCTCCCGGGCCATAACGTCTCCCTCCGGCACCGCCGACACCATGGAGGTGGTGGCGAAGGTGGACCTCGGTGCCGAGGAGATAAGGGAGATCGTGGAGAGCGTGGGAGGGGTCATAGCCTGGGGAGGGGGAGCCAACATCGCCTCCGCCGACGACAAGCTCATCCAGATCCGCAGGCCCCTCCGCTTGGACCCCCTCGGGATGGTGCTTGCCTCCATCATGGCAAAGAAGCTGGCGGTCTCCTCCAAGTACGTGGTTCTCGATCTTCCGGTGGGTCCCGAGGCCAAGGTTCACTCCTTCTCGGAGGCGAAGGAGTGGGAGAACAGGTTCAAGGAGCTGGGGGAGAAGATTGGCATAAAGGTGATA
>JALUER010000040.1:877-3735 GCA_027043825.1 Microcaldota archaeon | reverse complement strand
GTCCAGGACAGGGTGGGACTCATCGAAGGGACGCCCACTCATGGACCTCAGCTTCGAGACGAAGTTCTTGGCCTCCTCCTCCGAGTAGACGATGTTGGTCCTGCACTGGCCGTAGCTGGAGTGCACGAGGTAGATGGGCTTCGATCCAAGGGGTGCGTCCAGGTAGATGTCCGTGATCTTCCTGTCCAGGAAGAGGAGCTCGAGTATACCGTAGCCCACCGTATGACGGGCCAGAATGGACGCTATGAGGTCCACGTCCTCCCGGGTGAGGTTTACCTTGAAGCGTTTTGCCACGTCCACCACGGTGCTCTTGTACATCTCCTCGAACTGCTTCCTGGCAAGGGACCGGGATGTGAGGAGACTCCTGGCGGGCGTGTACTTGGCCACCAACTCCTTGGCCTTTTCGAGCACGAAGTAGTGGTCTGGAGGGAGAGTAAATTCAGGGGCCTGGAGGAAGTAGAGCATCTCGACGGAGGAAGGGTCCCGGTAAATGGTTACCTCCACGCCACCTTCCAGGGTGTAGGAGTCCACGATCTCCAGCTCCTCGCTGATCCCCGTGATGATGCTGGAGCCCAAGAAGGCCGGCTTGATCTGGGGGGTAAAGAGGAGGCGGTATATCCCCCTCCCCTCGGGGGGCTTCTTCATCTGGAGCATGTACTCCCTCGTCTTGGCTATCACGGTGGTGGTGTCCATCAGTGTCTTCATCTTCTGGAGGAGAGCAATGTACTTGGTAAAACAGGGCTTGAACCGTTCTGGAGCAACCTTCTCCTTCTCTTTCGTGGTCCGGATTTTCTTCAACACCTCGATGTAGGCTTTTATGGGGTCGCTCATCCACAGGTCGTGGGAGACCTTCACCACCCAGACGTTTTCGTCCTTGAGAACCCTGTCGCAGCCCTTCCCTATCTTCTCCACGACGGAGAAGCTCCAGAACCCCTCGTCCCGGAGCTCCTTAGCGACGGAGGCGATCTCCTTCAGGAGCGAGGTCTCCTTCTCGTCGTAGATGTGGTCGTAGACGTCGGAGACGACCACCACGTCCGCGTCGCTCTTCATAAGCTCCGAGACCACCTTCATCATGGTCTCGGGATAGTCTGCCACCGATGCCCCCACCGGCCAGTCCCGGGCATCGATGTGGAGAACTCGCCTACCCCCCACCACCTTTACCTCGGCCACAGGTTAATAATGCTCCCCACATATTTAATGGGATGGGGAACGATGTCTACACCTTTCTCCTCCGGGGAGTGCTCCTCTTCCTCTTCCTCGAGCTCCTCACCCTCCCCCTCCGGGGTCCCCTCACCGGCCTCCTCGGGTCGCTCCTACCCCCAGGGTTCGGGGCTGTCTGGGAGTGCACGGGCCTCGACGAGGTATTCCTTTTCCTCTCCTTCCTCCTGGCCTACCCGGCCCCCCTGAAACAGAAGAAGCGTTTCCTTCTCCTGGGCCCCCTCGTGATAGAGCTCTACAACGCCTTGAGAATAGCTCTCGTGGTCTACACCAATAGTCCCCTTCTCCACGACATCCTCTTCCGCTGGGGAGGTTTCCTGCTAGTCCTCTTCCTCTTCTATGTCTCCTTCAGGTCCATCTCTTCCCCGCAAAGACCTTCACGCCGTCCTTCTCGACGATGACGCTTGCCTCCGCCTGGGCCACGAGGTCCGTGTCTGCCAAAACAGGGTAGGGGTGGACACTCCCGTCGATGATCATGAACTTCAGCCACTGGGTGGCGGCCGGGATCTTCTTCGCCACCCACCTCCGGGCAAAGGGGAGGGGTCCGTACTCTTTTTCTATGAAACCCCTCACCCTCTCGGCCCGGGGCGACCGGCTCTTTTTCCCGGTAAGTGAGAAGATCTCCACCGGCGGGACTTCCTTCACGAATCCCCTTCCCATGGATATGAACGGTTCCACGGCCACCACCATCCCCTCTTCCAGGATCCCCCCTCCCCGGGGTACGTTGGGGATGAAGAGACCAGCGTGCAACCTGTACCTCTCCAAGGAATGCCCTCCGAGGTTCTCCACGGGCCTGAAACCGTACTTCTTCGCCACATCCTCCACGGCCTTCCCCACTTCCCTCACGTCTACCCCGGCCCTCATCACAGAGAGGGCCGCCTGGAGTGCCTCCTCCGCTGCTTCCGCGAGCTTCCCGTGCTCGCCCGTGAGGTCCACCGTGAAGGCGGCGTCGGCAATGTAGCCCTCTACGTGGACCCCGCAATCCACCTTGAGGACGCCTTCTGCCACCCTCTCGTCCCCGGGGCCCGGCGTGTAGTGGGCCGCCTCCTGGTTGGTGGACAAATTACAGGGGAAGGCCGGCTTACCTCCCTCCTTTAGGATTTTCCTCTCCAGCCTTTCAGCGATCTCCAGGAGGGGAATCCCCTCCTTCACGGTCTTCCGGGCCTCTGAGAGGACTCGATCCAGGATCCTCCCGGCTTCCTCATAGTATTTTAACTCCATGTGGCAGAATATTGTTGGAGGTGAATAAAAATGGGTGGTGGACTTCACGAAGGTTAGGGGAACCCGGGACTTTCTCCCCGAGGATCAGATCGCCCGGCAGAGGATGATTGACATCATCCGGGATACCTACGAGGAGTTTGGTTTTTCTCCGCTGGACACCCCGGCCCTTGAGACCGCAGAGGTATTGCTGTCCAAGAGCGAGTCCATTAGAGACGAGATCTACATCTTCAAGGATAAGGGGGGCCGGGAGATAGGGCTCCGCTTTGACCACACCGTTCCGTTGGCTCGAGTGGTGGCGGAGAACCCTCAACTGCCCCTCCCCTTCAGGAGGTACGCCATAGGGAAGGTCTGGAGGTACGACCGGCCCCAGTCAGGTAGGTACAGGGAGTTTACCCAGGCGGACATCGACATCGTGGGGA
>JALUER010000040.1:0-867 GCA_027043825.1 Microcaldota archaeon | reverse complement strand
GCGCTCAAGAGGATCGGGGTCCCTCCCTTCACCGTGCTCTACAACAGCCGCCGCCTCATCGACGCCTGGGGGAAGGAAGTGGGCATGGGTGAGGAGGAGCTGGTGGAGTTCGTCCGGACGGTGGACAAGTGGTTCAAGATAGGGGAGGAAGGTGTTCGGGAGGAGCTGGACAAGAAGGAGCTGGACATCTTCCTGGACGACTTCAAGAAGCTCTTCGTGGACGTCACCGAGATACCGGAGATGAGCGAGGAGATGCTGTCAACCAAGGAGGAGCTCATCCGCTTCACGGAGTACCTGGAGGACTTTGGAATACCGGCCAGGTTCGACCCCCGGATGGTTAGGGGGCTGGACTACTACACGGGTATCGTCTTCGAGACCTACGTGGACGACTACCCGGACTGGGGATCCATCGGCTCTGGCGGGCGCTACGACGAACTCATAAAGCTCCTCTCGGGCCGCGATGTTCCAGCCACCGGATACTCCATCGGTGTCGACCGCCTCTTCACCCTCCTCTCCTCCAAGGGGCTCGTGGAGAAGACGAGGACGGTGACCATCGTCTACGTGGCCCCCGTTAGGAGGGAAGACCTGCCCTATGCCCTGAGGGTGGTGAGGAGGCTCCGCCGGACAGGGATACCGTCGGAGACCGACGTGATGGGCAGGAAGCTCAAGAAGCAGCTGGAGTACGCCGACTCGCTGGGCATCCCCTACGTGGCCATTGTGGGGCCGGAGGAAGAGAAGAGGAAGACGGTGAAGCTGAAGGACATGGCCACCGGGGAGGAGAAGGAAGTCCCCCTGGAGGACCTACCCTCCCTCCTCCCCTGATCCCTACTTTTCTTCAACCGGACTTTAATTTTAGTATGACCAAAA
>JALUER010000039.1 GCA_027043825.1 Microcaldota archaeon | reverse complement strand
CCGCCCTACAAGGCCATCCCGGTGAGGATAGAAACAGTTAAATAAGGGGATAGGTTTTTACTACCGGGTGGTATGATGAGCGAAGCAGACTTCGAGGCCTACCGAGAATACGTCCTCGAGCTCCTCCAGAAGGCGAGGATAGCCATGGAAAGAGCAGGGCTCTCAAACAAAGCAGAGAGAATAAGGGAGCTCGAAGAAAAGATACGAAAGGGAGAGCTGAAGCCCCCGGTTTACGTCCTCGAGCCGGGTACCGTTCTAAAGTGGCATTGGGGGACCAGTGCACCGTCGACCCAGGTGGAAAGGGGTAGTGTGACCCATGGTGTCTTTTCGGAGCGATTCAAAAGAGTTATGCCAGTAGTAGGCAGTACGAGGCTCCACGAAGGTGCTGGCTTCCACGTCCTGGGCCGCGAATACTACACCGCGGGTTACTACGCCGTGGATGACGAAAAAGAGCCTACCCTGGTTGGGTTTAGGCCTATTCGTGATTCAAACATCCAGACATCGAGGGTCCATGGTATACTCGCCCCTCACCCCAAGGAGAAGGGCAAGGTCATCTACGTCCACCTCGGCAAGAACAAACCAAGGGTAGAAAGGAGGTGAAGGGGCGCTACTCCACTACGATGGCAGGACGGAAAGGTAGGGAGACCTTCCCCTCCACCGGCGCGTCCTCCACCTCCACCGGGACGCCCACCGTTTCTTCCACGTACTCTTTCAGCTCCTCCAGGAACTTCTTCTCCTCTTCTCTCGTTCCTATGACTTCTGGAATCTTTGACGGGTCCTTGAGGGCCCTCTGGACAATGGGTGCCATCTCCTTCCGGTGTTCCCTGGGGATAACCTCCATGATCTTCCCCATGTCCCTCGTGGGCAGGAGCTCCCTGACCTTCTTCACCACCTCGTACTTCCAGGGCTCCGCCACGTATACCCTGACCACTCTGGGCTCTTCTACCCTTACCAGCTTCAGCACGTGCTTTATGTCCTCTATGAGCTCTTCCACGTAGTCCATGAGCTTCACGAGCTTCTGGTCAGCACTCTTCACCTTCGGCCAGCCTGCCACGCTCACGAAGGACTCCTTTCCTATGGCTTCCCAGGCCTCCTCGGTATAGTGAGGAATTATGGGCTGTAATACCTTTATCCAGGCTTCCAGGGCCCAGGAAAGGGCCTCCCGGTTGGGGTTCTCCCTCGTGATGGACAAGTACTTCCTGACCGTCCTCCACATCTCGTGCCAGGCGAGGATGGCGGCGTCCCTTAAGCGAAGCTCCTCGTAGGCCTCGTCGAGCTCCCGGATGATCCTACTCACCTCCGCCTCAAACCACTCGTCTACCATCCTCCTCTCTTCCCGTCCACTGTCATACCACCTCTTCACGAAGTCCAGCCAGCGGGGGAGCTCCCTCTTCATCTCCTCCATGACCCTCGACTCGATGTTGGCGTCGTCCAGGGTGGTGTTCCCTGCCATGGCCACGGCGAACCTCACCGGATCGGCCCCGTACTCCTCCACCGCGTCACCCAGGTTGACGAAGTTCCCCTTACTCTTGCTCATCTTCTGGCCGTCCATGGTGACGTGTCCGGCGGTGGACCACCTGCGGGGGTGTTTTCCGGGGAGCAACGCGGCGTGGTGGAAGATGGTGAAGGTGACGTGGTTCTGGATGAGGTCCTTGCCCACGAATCGGAGGTCGGTGGGGTACCAGTAGAGGAACTCCTCCCTCATCTCGTGGAGGATACGCTCGGGGATCCCTGTCCTCTCTGATACCTCCTTCACGTCGCCCTCTCCGAGGAACACCCAATCGAAGAAGGTATCGTCGATCTTCTCTATGTCTATGCCGTACCTCTCAGGGTGCTCCAGCCACTTGGCGATGGTGTAGTAGGCCATGTAGATGGTGGAGTCCGAGAGAGACTCTATGTACTGGCTCTCGTCCCAGGGGAGCCGAGTACCAAGCGACGTCCTCACGTCCCGGGTGAGGGGCCACTCCCTGAGCCAGTCGATGGTATGGAAAACGGCGGGCTTGGCCTCTGAGGGCGTGAACTCGGTTTCCTCCGCCGCTTCCCTGGCCTTCTCTTTCCACTCTGGGTTGGCATAGTCCAGGAACCACTGATCGACGATCTTAACGACCCCTTCCGCTCCACAGCGGCATATCACCTTCTCGGGGAGGATATATAGCGTCGTGGCCCAACCCTTCTCCACGAGCCGTCTTATGATCTCTTCCTTTGCTTCGTGGACCCTCTTTCCGGCGAGGTCACCGAAGATGTTTCCCAATACGCCCTCGTAGTACTCCTTCTTGTAGACCTCGTCCGTTGCCTTGTCAAGGGCTTCCCTGTCACTTTGGGACTTCGCCCCGTGCCTCTTCACGGCGTCGGCCGCCGGGTACTCGGAGTACCCCTCTACCCTTATGAGGGGAATGGGTGTAAGCTCTGCCGGGTCGACGCCGTACTTCTCCGCTTCTTTCTTTATCTCCTCCACGGCCATCCAGTCGTAGGGGGCGTGGGCCGGGACACTCATCACCACGCCCGTCCCGAAGGCCGGGTCCACGAAGGTGGCTGGGAGAATCGGTACCTTCCTTCCATCCACCGGGACGGTGGCCCTCTTACCCAGGAGCTCCTTTGCCGGGAACTCCCGGATGAACTTCATCTCTTTCTGGTGTTTTAGCCTCTCATAGGCCTCCTTGGCGACGACCCACCGCTCCCCCTCTACCTCCACTTCCACGTAGGCGGCCTCGGGGTTCACCCAGAGGTTGGTCACCCCGTAGACCGTCTCCGGACGGTAGGTGACGGCCACCAGGTACTTCCCGTCGAGGGGGAACTTTATGGCCACGACCTCCTCGGGCATCACCCCTTCCCCTTCGCTCCTGTCGTGGTCCGCTATGGGGATCTCCTCCTTGGGACACCAGACGACGGGGTAGACACCCTTCTTCACGAGGCCAAGCTCCTTCAACTTCCTGTACTGCCACCGAATGAACTTATCATAGGCGGGGTTCAGCTCAGTGGTGTGAAACGTCCTCCTCCAGTCGATGGAGTTTCCCGCCCTCTTTAGGTCCCTTATCCACCAGCCCATAAAGTACCTTATCCAGTACTCGGGATCCTTGAAGTTCTCAATTTCCTCCTCGGGAACCCCCGTCTTGAGGAGGATCCTTCTCTGTAGGGGATCCCCCTCCCTCAGTCTCCGGGCCGCCGCCGCTATGGGCTGGCCCGTCGCGTGAAAGCCCTGGGGGTATAGGACGTTGAAGCCCTTCATTCGCTTGTACCTGGCATAAACGTCAGGCCGCAAGAAGGTGGAGAAGTAGTGGCCCAGGTGAGGGCGTCCATTTATGTAGGGATAGGCCCCGTTTATGAAAACCTTAGGTCGATGGTCCGGGTCTGCCTCAAATACTCCACTCTCTTCCCATCTCCTCTGCCACTTCTCATAAATATCCACAGAACCACCTCCCTGGCTGAAATGTTCCCTCTCAGCCCAGAAGTCGACCACCAGCCATGGCTAAATTTTTAGCCAGGACTCCTTAAATCCCTTCCCCTTCTGCCCAGGGAACGGTGCCCCTTGAGAGAGCCCCTGACAACTCTAACAGCTCGATGAGGGCCCCGATCTCTTTCCCGGTGACCTTCCCCTCCACGTGAGCAGAGAGCCCCACCTTCATTCTCCTCTCTGAGAGGGGCACCAAGGAGACTTCCACCTCCTGGAGGGCGCTCCCTCTGACGGCATTTAGTACACTCTCGGTGAACTTCTTTGATACTCCCTTGTTCACGGCCACAAGGTTCCTTCCGGCCACTTTCACCTTCACGCTGTGCCCCCTCTTCCTTTTCTCAATGAGGGTATGGACCGGATTGCCTTCTACACTTCTAAGCACCCCGTAGGCCGTGTACCCAAGGAGAGCGGTCTTCTTGCCGACAAGGACGACGAGCGCGGAGGGCACCACCCTGTCCTTGAACATCCTGTCGGGGATGCCCGTTATCCACCCCACACCCCAGGCGTTTCCTACCCTGATGACGACGTGGGGTTCCCTGTCGTCCAGTGACCTAAATATCCTCTTTGCAACCTCCTCCTTGTTTCCTCTCTCCAGCACAAAGCTCCGCTGGAGGCTTCCGCCCTTCAGGGCCATGGAGAACAGGAAGGGCTCTATATCTCCGTCATTCTTTGCGTATATTTCCCCTGACCTTATTCCTTTTCCCTGCGGGACTTCTCCTTGAGAGAGCCTCCGGAGCACCTTCATGGTGCGGCCGAGCTCCGCGAACTTGGGCAGGAACTCTTTCATTGTGCGGTACCCCCGTCACCTATACCTATCACCAAATAACTCTATGAGGTGCTTGAGTTGTCCGTGTGCTTCGAGTATTTTCTCGGGAACCTTGTTTCCCTTCAGCTCGAACTTTACCAAGAATCTACCCCCACCCCTGTAAAGGTCCATGCTCCTGTGAGGCGACGGAGCCACGTTCACCGCTCCTTCGGCCCTGAACATTGCTTTGACTCTTTTTAGACGCCCCTCAAGGAGTTTGAAGCCTATCTCTTCCAGTTCCTTCTTTATTGCTTCTGATAGTCTCGGCCGGGGGACGCCGCCAACGCTCACCCGCACGTCTCCGTTCTCGTGGTCGTACTCGATTGTAATCCCCCTTTCTGGGGCGCTGGCAACCACCTCTTTTATGTATATGTCAAGCCTGCCGTCCTTGAAAAGTACTCTGAGGCTTCCCCCTTTCTTCCGCGCCTCAAAGCCCTTTTCATAGGGGCCCAATAACAGTGTTGTAGCCCCGTATTCTTTCAGTTTCCTGAGATGTTCGGGCGCATCTTCCTCTCTAAACCTCTTTACCACCCTGTCATCTTCTTCCAGAAAAGAAAAATCCCTCTCTATATCATCCAAGGTGTACGCCTTGGGAATGGGATTCCATTGGAGCTTGTCCAGGAGGTCCTTCTTTATCGCCTCTGTACTTGCGAGAATGTACCCTAATTCTATCATCGTCGATCCCTCCACCCGGAAAGGAGGTTCTTAATATCGAATAAAATACTTTTTGCCTCTTCCCTGTCGTTTTCTGATATGGCCCTTGCCAGATGGCGTAACAACTCCATGAGTTCGCCATCTAACCGGGCAATTCTCTCGACGTGGGCTCCCCATCCCCGATACCTCTCTGTGAGAACGTTGTCTTTCTTCCGGAAAAACCACTCTTTCGTGTCGAAGAGGACGATTCTTTTTACCCCGTGAAGTCTCTTCATGATCTCATAGATATCCTTGAGCCCTTCTTCTATCTCCTTTTCTATGGATAGACGTTTTATTTTTTCATCGGTTATTTCGAGGGCTCGGACCCTCCTATTATCTACTTTGATAAGCCTGTGCACCCGTCTTATGTAGAAGTCTTCGCCTTCTTGACTTTTCCTCAGTATCTCGTACGTGTATTCCTTTGAGTGGTCAAAGAGCTTCCCCTGGACGTGGATGGTAGCGTTGTAAACGGCGTTCTCCTTGTACCGGACACCCCATCCATCTTCTTCTACCCTTCCTCTCTGAAGTTCTATGAGGATATTTACGGGCCTGTCCGATAGCTCGCCTACCACCTCAAAGGTGTTTTCCTTTGCTTTTTCGTGGAATAGCTCTCTCTTTCTGTTTTTCCTATCTTCCTCGTCTTTATTATAAAACTCCCATAGCTTGTTGTATATCATATCAAGGAAGCTTGGGTGCTCCATTCCCTGTGCGTCCTTCACCCTCCACCTCGTGAGCTCCCTTACGTTGAAGTGGTGGTCTAAACTTCTGATTTGGCTTTCGAGGTCAAGAAAGAGGTATGATGCCGGTGGTATTGAATAATACTCGTCCCCGATCCTATGGGTTCCCCAGACCAGGTTCTCGTGTATTCTAAGGAAGGCGTTAGCATTGGCTGGGAATACCCGGTGCTTTATGTCCTTTAATCTCCCGACGACTCTCCTTATCACCCAAGCCACCTCAGGACGAACATCACGTGGTCCTTCTCATAGGGCTCCAGGTCGATTTCCTCCAATACCTCGAAACCCGCGTCCTCCAGTTTCTTCCTCTCTTCCTGGAAGACGACCCTTGGGTCCTTGGTCACGTCGATGCTCCGGGCCTTCACGGCGTAGTAGGCGTGACCGCCTTTCCTCAGGTAGGCCTCCGCGTTCTTTATGAGGATCTTCGTCTGGTCTGGATGGGCCACATCCTCATATACCACGTCCACCCTTCCCCCTACAGCATCTATGTACTCCCTGTACTCCTCTGGTTTGTTGGCGTCGGCCAGGATGGGTAGGATGAGCTTCCAGTCCTCGGAGACCTTCAGGAGCTTGGGCATCACCCGGGGTGCCACGTCTACCCCGAAGATGACTCCTTCCTCCATGGCGTCGGCTATGTGGGAGGCCGTCGTCCCCTCTGCCACGCCGAGGTAGAGGACGGTTCCCCCCTTCTCGAAGGCCCAGGTCTTCAGGCCGTTCTTTATGGCAGCCCCCAGCTTCGACCTGTACGGGTTCCAGACCCGGTACTCCACCCCGTTGATCTTCAGTACCCTCTCCCCGTAGACCTTCTTCCCCGGGGCCAGGCTCTTGGTAAGTATTCTCTCTTCCAGTCTCCAGACGCCAGGAAATAGTTGTTCCAGTCCCACGGTTTCACCTCCTCCCTTTTTTCCTCTCCAGCTCCCTTAACATTTTCTCGAGTTCTTCGACCACTGCCCTGAACTCGTCCTCTTTACCGAGCTCCACGTACTTTTTGAGGGCCAGCGTGGCCCGGACGAGCATGTCTACTAACCTCAAGTGCTCTGGGCGGAGGTTAGCGCCCCTCTTAAGCTCTATGTTGACGTGGACGGCTGGCTGGACCTTCATAAACCCTACCAGTCTCAGGTCCCTTGATATATTGGTTGCCGACTCCTCTTCTACTTCCCTCAGTACGGTAACGAGCTCTTCTAATTTGAGCCTCCTGTGTAGGGCTCTAAGCGCCTTTTCAAACCTCTTGAAGAGCTCTGTTTCTCGGATCCTCAGGTATTCCCTGTGCTCTGGAGTGATGTCTTCCTCCTCTACAAATCTATCTCCTCGGTGTTCCCTCCTCCTCTCGCTGTAGTATAGCCCGAAGGGAAAGACCGAGGTATTTATTATCTCAACCATCCGCTCGCGGGCCAACGACCTTCCCAGGTCCGTTGGTTTTATCCAGCGTAGCCTCCCCGTCTGCACAAACTGCTCACCTGTTCCGGTTGTGTGAAGTATTGTGAAGCTGTTGTCCTCCCCGTCGTAGTATATAGATGTTTCCTTGAGGTATTCCGTTGTCTCGAGTGTCCTGTCACCTTTTCTGGTCTTCTGAAGGCTTTCTACCCGGTGGAGTGCCGCCACGGGTATTAGTTCGTTGCCCAGTTTTATGTGTCCGACGGCCGTGACAAATCCAGGCGGGAGCTTGTCAGATTCAGCTATCTTGGGCTCCTTAACGTATCTCGGTTCCTCCTCAAGCTCCTCGGCCCTTGAGAGATACTTCATCAAAACTGCAGGGTACATGTTGTGGAGGGGGTGCACAACAGGTTTATCTCCGGAGTGGGTGTACCGTATTACGTGTTCACGGTTTCTCATTCTCTGGAGCTTTCTCTTCAGGTGGTTCATGTGCCTGGCAATGATCTCCTCTTCCATCACAGTAAATGAGTGCGTTCCAGAAATAAAAGTTTCACCTTCGCTTCCTCTTCCGGGTTCCACGGGTCTTCTTCCTGGGCGGTTCCCTGTACTTTTCCCTGATCTCCTTTACCCTCTCCTCGAGCTCGGCCTTGAGCTTATCTGCTATGAACTTGCCACCGAAGTAATCTTCCTTGGCTGCTATGGCCAGCTTAGCTGCGAGCGACCGGGCAATTTTACCCCTCTGCCAGCGCTTGGCGTTCCTTACCCAGGGGTGTTGGAAGAGGATGCCGTGCTTCGGGGGCCTGGAACCCTTGGTGAGGTGCCGGAAGAGCGCCTTCTCGGCACCGAGGACTTGTATGGTAGACGCGGGCAGCAAGGCCAGCTTCTTCAACCCTCCGGCCTTGGCTATGAGCCGGGCCCCCAGGAGCGGGCCGGCCAGGTACTTCACGTTGGGGGCCACGTCCTCCATGACCTTATCTATGTAGTCCACCAGCTCCTTCCGGTAGTCCCGGGCCTCCAAGGCAATGCGGGCAAGCTCTTGGACCATTCTAATGTCGTCGTCGCTTATGTCAGTACCAGAGGAGTCCTTCACGGCGTTCATGACCACGGGGGCCAACTTCTTACCAACTATGGCTTTCACGGCCTCCTCGTTGTAGTTGTCCCTCTTTCCGAGAGTGACCACGAGGTTTAGGTAGTCCTCGTGGTCCTTCACGAGGGTGTTGAGCTCGGGAAAGTGGAGGGAGTACCACTCACGCACCCTCGCCACGAGGAGGTTGAAAACGGCGTCAACATCGTCGAGGGCCTCGATGGCCTGTATCACGTAGCGATCTTTCTCAGTGTAGGCCTCGGACAGCTTCTTCTTCGTCTGTTCCAGCACCTTCTTCCTCAGCGCCTCCAGGGACACCATCGAAGATGAGATGGGAGAGAAGTTATTTAAAATGGAGTTCACCCATCCGTTCCCTGAAGCGCTCCGCCACCTTGAGGGCTTGATCCACCCTACCCGGTACCTTCTGGGGCCATAGAACCTTACCCCTCCTGAGGAGGAGCCGGAGGGAGAAGAGATGTGGCGCGTAGAGGAAGGTGTTCACAAGGGGCTTTCCTACAGAGAGGACGGTCTCCCTGGGCTCCCAGAGGGCGAACCCCTTTTTATCGAATGCCCCCGAGACGTTCCTCCACCCGAAGGGCTCCGCGTCCCAGTACCGGTCCTTAGCAAAGAGGAGAGCCAGTCGAAGGTCGTGGAGAATGCTCTGACCATCGTTGGAGGCGGGGGAGTCCGTCCCAAAAAGCACCCTTATCCCCCTCTCCTCCGCCTCCTTCCAGGGGAAGAAGCCGTGGATGGCTAAGCGGGCGTTGGAAGCCGGTACGTGGACGAGGGAGGTACCATACCTTGCCGCGATGTCCAGTTCACTCTTCGTTATCCATCCGGCGTGGACCAGCATAGTGCGGGGGGTTAAGAGGCCGAGCGCCTCCATCACCCTCACGGGGTACTGCCCGAACTTTCTCTTTACCTCGAGCACCTCCTCCTTGGTCTCGGAAGCGTGTATCTGGAACTCTATGGGCTTTTCGCCCAAAAGCTCCGCGATTTCCTTTAGTCGTTTCAGCGGGAGTTTGTATAGGGAATGGGCAAAGAGGGTTGGAACGACCCCCTCGGGAGCCTTCCTCTCGAACCTCTCCAGAAGGAAAAACACGTCCTCATCGGCCTCCCGGAAGGAAATGGGCCCTGTGTGGAGCTCCATCCCAAAAGTCTCCTCCACAAGGTCATAGTCCCTATACATGGAGTAGACCACGGTGTTGCCCGAGAGGAGGTTTTCCCAGAGGCCCAGGTAGTAGCCCGCTTCAATCTCCTTCTTTCCCATCTCTTCTTCCAGCCGCTGTATTTCCTCCAACCAGTCCCAGAAGCCCTTTTCGGAGACGAGTCCCCTCAGGAGGATCATAGGGAGGTGTGTATGGGCGTTCACGAAGGAGTGGGTGAGGAGACAGCCCTTGCACTCTACTTCGTCGTCTGCATTCCCCTCCAGGCGGACCTCCTTCACCACCTGGATCCTTCCGTTGAGCCAGACCGTCAGGGGACCTCTAACCTTTATCAACCAGCTCCACCTCCCGGATGTAATATATCCCTTCCTTCCGCTCTCCCTTCACCGTTATCCTTTTGGGAAAGAAGGGGGCGTCCGTCACGAAGGTTTCGTACTCTCCCCCCTCTCCCGCCGGGTGGAAGCGTCCCTCCCTCGCCACTTCTATTAGTTCCTCCACATTCTCGGGGCCTACTTCCCTTCCTACCCAATCTCTGAGTTCATAAACCCCTGCAGAGACGATCATGAAGCGAAAACCGTCCTCCACGATCTTCCTCGTGTATCTTTCCGGCCTCAGATGCCAGAGGGGCGAGTAAACCCTCAAACCACAGTCCCCAGCCACCCAGTTGAATCTCAACCTCTGAAAGTCCGATGCGAGCGCCCCCACGGATACCCAGTTAACTCCAAAGTCCTCCCTTGCCTTGCAGAAGAGTTCCCTGAGGGCCTCGTCTTCCCAGCCCCTCACCTCTATGAGCGGAAGCCCAAGGAGCTCCGCATGGATCCTTACGAAGTCCACGTTGGGCTCGTGGAAGAGAAGCGTTCCCTTCTTTGGCCGTACCGTCCCCAGGGCCACCACGTCAAAGGAGTGGAGGTATGCCAGAAAGAGGGCATAGAGGGAGTCCTTGCCTCCCGAGACGAGGCCCAGAAGTTTTCTCATTAATTATACCTTGGGCGTTAGTTTTATAACACTCCAGTTGTGGTCCCTTGTGACAGCCTCCAGTATTTTCCAGGCCTCTTCCTTTGATATGCTCCCTCGTCTTGCCCTTTCTACAAGATTAAGGATCTCTGGCGGCACTATCATCTCTTTCCCCTTCCTGTAGAAGAGATATGCTTCAGACCTCAAGTGTTCCTCACTTAGGTGGGGCGTCACGTTCTCGTGGACACCCAGCTTCTTGAGCACCTGTGCTGCTGTTCCCCTTTCCTTCTTTACCTTGAGGGCTTCCTCCACGAGCTTTCTCAGCTCTCTGTCGGGAATGGAGGCACCCCTTAGGTAGATCTGGTTGAAGATGTGTCCCACGTCGAGGTGGATCTCCCCCGTTAGACCCTGCTCCAAGGCTATGAGGTTGAGGTGCTTTTCTATCCGTTTAACCAGCTCTTCTGAGTTGTCAAACCTCCCCAGAAACTCCTTTATCGCCCCGTGGTCCCGGGGTATCTCGTAGACCTTTACAACCCCCCTTTCTACCAGTGCTTCCAGGAGGTTTTCCGTGGTGGGTAGCAGCTTTTCTGGATCCAGACGAAGGTGGCCCAGTATCCTACCAAGCTTCTTTCCCTGTCTCTCGAGGACGTCTAAGACTCTGTGCAGTCCCTCTTCGTCCTTCACTCTGGCCTCGGGCATATATATCTCATGCTCCTCCAGACGCTCTCTTATGGGCTTCCTTGCCGTGGTTTCCCGGGCCCTGTGGATCAGGGGTAGGCTAAGACCCACAACAAATTAATGTTGTGAGGCCGTTTTAAACGGTGTCCTATTTTAAGGATATCCTGGCAAAGGGAAAGCATGGAAAAACTCACGTCAGTTCCCCTGAATAAGCTCTAATTCTCCCGGTTCGTCCTGTCGTTGCAGAGTAAAAACCAAGGTGGAGGTGGTAGTATGGAAAAGATAAGGGGATGGGTCTACCGCGTGCGTGATATGGGGAAGGTCAAATTCGTGCTCATCCGGCTCTTCCCCGAGAACAGGGTAGAGCAGGTGGTGGTGAAGGCCGGCAACGTGGAAGACGAAGTCCTGGAGGCTGTGGAGGGCTTCTATCCGGAGACGTTGATAGAAGTCGAGGGTGAGTGGAAGGCGACGGACAAGGTGAAGACGGGTCGGGAGTTCGTGGCCAGGAAGATCAGGGTCGTCTCTCCCTCCAAGCCGACCCCCATCGACCTCACCGGCAAGACTCCCACCGACTACTCCAAGAGAATAAGGTACCGGTGGCTGGACGTAAGGCGGCCAGAGGTCTCTGCTGTCCTCCGTCTGAAGGGTGTCGTCCTCAGGGCAGTACGGGACTACCTCCGCTCCCAGGGCTTCGTGGAGACCACGCTACCCATAATCATCTCCGCCGCCGCCGAGGGGGGTGCAGAGCTCTTCCCCATCGTCTACTTCGACCGGGAGGCCTTCCTCGCCCAGAGCGGGCAGCTCTACAAGCAGGCCCTCGTCCCCTCCCTGGGCAGGGTCTTCACCATAGGTCCCTCCTTCCGGGCGGAGAAGAGCAGGACCAGAAAGCACCTCACCGAGTTCTGGGAGATCGACGCTGAGGCTGCCTTCGTCACGAAGGAGGACCTGATGGACATCGAGTTCGGCATCTACCGGTCTGCAGCCGATGCACTGAACGACTACCCCGAGCTCTTCGAGCGGTTTGGTGGGACTCCCCCAGAGGTCCCAAAGAAGTACGAGGTCATCGACTACGACGAGGCCCTGGAGATACTGAAGGGGGATGGTATAGAGATCCCCTGGGGCGAGGACTTCGGGGCCCCCGAAGAACGCCAGCTCTGTTCCCACTTCGAGGTGCCCTTCTTCATCGCCCGTTTCCCACGACAGCAAACGGCCTTCTACTACAAGGTAGACAGGGACGACCCGAGGTACGCCCACAAGATGGACTTCCTGGCACCGGGACAGAGGGGCATGGAGCTCTCCTCGGGTGGTATAAGGGAAGAAGACCCAGAGATGCTGAGGAAAAGGATCATAGAGTTCGGTCTAAAGCCCGAGAGCTTCGACTGGTACCTGGAGATGTTCGAGTACGGCTTCCCACCCCACGGAGGCTTTGGGTTGGGGATCGAGCGGCTCACAGCGGTACTGCTGGGCCTTGAAAAGATCATGGATGCTACCGCATTTCCAAGGACGCCGGACATCCTCTACCCCTAAAACCTTTCCCCTTCTTTTTCTTTCGTGGACCTCCTCCTCTGGTTCCTGGTGGGCTACCTCTTCGGTTCCTTCCCCACCGGCTGGATCATCGCCCGGCTGAAGGGGGTGGACATCCGGAGGGTGGGGAGCGGCAACATCGGTGCCGCCAACGTGTACAGGGTTCTTGGAGGGAAGTACGCCCTCCTTACGGCTTTCGGTGACGCCCTGAAGGGCTTCCTCCCCGTGATCCTTGCTCCCACCTACTTGCTGTCCATCACCGCAGGTATGGGTGCCCTCACAGGGGCCATCTTCTCCCTCTTCCTGGGCTTAAGGGGAGGAAAGGGCTTCGGGGCCCTCCTGGGCATCGTACTCGGTGTCCTTTCCCGCGGCGGCACCTGGTGGATCTTCCCCGTCCTGATAACTACCTGGTTCTCCACGGTGGTCTTCTCCCGGTACACCTCCCTCGCCAACATCGTGACCGTATTAACTGCCGTCCCCCTCTCTGCCGCCACTGGAGACCCGCTCCTCCTCTCCTTCTTCAGCTTTGCCGCCGTCCTCATCCTCTACTCCCACCGGGAGAACGTGCGGAGGCTTCTCGAGGGAAGGGAACGGTCCTTCCTGGAACGGGTGAAGGACGAGAGATGGTAGTTCGTCAGGTGACGAAGATGGTCTTCGAGTGGTTTTTAAGTATTGTCCCCTTTTGAGGTGAGAGAGTTATGGGAGCGGAAGCAGCTGTTCCGGTGCTCTCCTACCTGATCGGCTCCTTCCCGACGGCTTACATAGTTGCCAGGCTACTCACCGGAAAGGACCTGAGGAAG
>JALUER010000038.1 GCA_027043825.1 Microcaldota archaeon | reverse complement strand
GCCAAGGAGCTCCCTCTGCGACAGCTCCGGGACGGCCTTCGCGATAGCGAGTATAGCATAAACAAGGTGAAGGAAGAGCTCAGGAAGGCGGAGCTCATAGAATACGGTCCCGATAAACTCCCGGCGGGTCCCGAGGTAGACGAGTCAGAAGAGGTCATCGTGGTGGAAGGAAGGGCCGATGTCATAAACCTCCTGAAGCACGGTATAAGGAACGTCATAGCCCTCAACGGGAACAGGGTCCCCAAGACCCTGAAGGAGCTCTCCAAGCGCAAGATAACCACCCTTTTCGTGGACGGAGACAGGGGAGGCGACCTCATCATCAGGAACGCCCTGGAGCAGATGGAAGTGGACTACATCGTGAAGGCACCCGACGGCAAGGAGGTGGAGGAGCTCACCCAGAAGGAGATCCTCAAAGCCCTCCGGAAGAAGATACCGGCAGAGGACTACATAAAGATATTGGAAAGAAAGGGAGTGAAAGTGGAGAGAAGGGAGGAGAGGCCAAGGAGAACAAGGAGAGAAGAGAAGGCCGAGAGGAAGGAGGAGCTACCCGAGGACGAGGACCTGAAGAGGGTCTTCTCCATGAGGGGTTCCCTGGAGGCGGTGGTCGTGGACGAAGAAGGGAACGAGGTGACAAAGGTTCCGGTCAAGGAGCTGGCCTCTACCCTCAAGGGAGCAGAAAAGGCCCACACCGTTTACATGGACGGTATAATAACAAAGCGCATACTGGAAGCAGCCAAGACAGCAGGGGTAAAGAAGATCGTAGGGATAAAGTTAGGACCCACCGTGAAGCCCGAGGAGTACCCCGAGGTGGAGGTAAAGACCCTCTCCTGACCTTTTTATTCTTCTAAGCCCCTTATTCTCCCGTGGCGGAGCACTGGTACGAGAGCGTATTGAATGACCTCTTCCACGTCCCGACGGCCATCCGCCGCATCTACATCCTCAGCGTCCTCAGAACAGTCATCGTCTCCATAGGCGGCGTCTTCCTGCCCCTCCTCTTCTTCAAGGAGATCGGCATAGGGGCTGTGGCCCTCTACATCATCTCCTACTCGGCGGGGGTGAGGCTGGCCGAGCTCTTCCTATTCCTCAGACGTCGGGCCCGCATGGAGAGGGACGTCTCGGCAGGCGTCTTCATCTCCTCGCTGGGCCTCATCTGGGGAAGTGCCAACCCTTCTCTCCCGGGGGCCCTAGTCTCGGGGCTCCTTGTGGGCATCGGCTCCGGCTTCTACTGGCTCGTGCACCACACCTCCTACGTCCTCTTCGGGAGGAAAAGGGACGAGCAGAGGGAGTACTCCCTTGAGCTGGTCCTACTGAACGTGGCTTCCCTCTTCACACCCCTCCTGGTGGGCTTCGCCACCCTCTTCCTTGACCCCTCCAGGGCCCTCTTCCTCTTTTCCTTCTTCCTCTTCCTGGGTTCCTTCCTACTACCAAGGGAGGTCGGGGAGACGTCCATATCCTTCAAGAAGTTTGTGGAGTCAGACGTGAAGCCCTTCTCCCCTTACACCCTCCTCTTCTTCCTCGACGGGGTCTTCTTGGCATCCCTCTTCCTTTTACCACTTTTCATATACAGCACGGGCCTCTCCTACTCCCAGACGGCCTTCGTGGTGACGGCGGTGGTCCTCGCCCGGGCCGTAGCCGACTACCTCGTCGGAAAGGCCCCGGAGAAGTTCTCCTCCGCCGTGGCAGTTGTTTCCCTCTTCATCGCCTCGGCCATGCTCCTCCTCATGTTCCTCTTCCCATCCGTGGCCCCAGTCCTCTACGTCCTCCTCCCGACCCAGCTCTTCTACCTTGTATACACGGCCTGGGTATATGAAAAGTCCCAAGAAGATCCCTCCGTCCTCATGAACAGGGAGACCCTGGGCCTGCCCCTGGGGAAGGTTTCCACGTATACACTGGCGGCAGCGGTGGGAGTGGGGGTAGCCCCCTTCCTGGGGGCGGTCTCGGGTGTCCTCTTGGCCCTTCTCTTCAGAGCTCTAAGTGCTTCCGGGCAGCCTCCAGCATGATCTTCCTTTCCTCCCTGTAGACGACCTCCCTGATCTTCTGGACGGCATCGATGTTGGCAGAAACGCTGTCTATGCCCATCCTCACCAGTTTCCTCACCATAGAGGGCCTTGACCCTGCCTGACCACAGATGGAGGTCTCCACGCCGTGCTCCTTTGCAGTATCGATGACGTACTTGATGAGCTTCAGGACGGAGGGGTGCTCCTCGTTGAAGAGCCTCTGGACCCTCTCGTTGTTCCTGTCCACGCCCAGGGTGAGCTGGGTCAGGTCGTTGGTTCCGAAGGAGAGGAAGTCTATGCCGGCCTTTATGTACTCCTCTATGGTCAGGGCCGCCGCTGGGGTCTCCACCATGATGCCGAAGTCCACCACCTTGTGGGGTATGAGCCCCACCTTTCTTGCCAGCGACTTGGCGGCGATATACTCTTCCACGTCCACTGTGAAGGGGATCATGACCCCCACGTTATCCAGTCCCTCCTCGTGGAGATGTTTTATGGCCTCGAACTCTGCCATTATTAGCTCCGGCTGGTCAAGGGACCTCCTTATACCGTGCCAGCCCATCATGGGGTTGTCCTCGTGGGGCTCGTTCTCCCCTCCCTTCAGGTGCCTGAACTCGTCCGTCCTGGCATCGAAGGTCCTGTACCAGACGGGCTTGGGATAGAACTTCTCCGCCACGATCTTTATACCATTCTTCACCGCCTCTATGAGCTCGTCCAGCTTGTGGTTCACGAGGAACCAGGCAGGGTGTTTGCCTGTGGCCGTAATCATGTGTTCCGCCCGGAGGA
Source organism: Microcaldota archaeon (assembly GCA_027043825.1). Classification (GTDB taxonomy): domain Archaea; phylum Iainarchaeota; class Iainarchaeia; order JAADDC01; family JAADDC01; genus WANZ01. Next base: position 1,166 of record JALUER010000038.1, on the reverse strand, counting down.
GGCCCACACCGTCGGCCCCCGTGGCCGCCGCCCGCTCGGCCGCCTCGGGGAGCGCCACGTTCACCTTAACAAGGGTGGCCGTGGGGTACTGAAGGGCCGAGCGGATGACCTCCACCTGCTTCTTCCTCTGGACGTGTTCCTTCTTCACCTCCCCCCTGTAGACGACCCCCTTGTAGGCATCCACAGTGATGATCTCCCCGTCCTTCAACACCTTGGTGGCGCTCCCCGTTCCCACCACCGCGGGGATGCCGAGCTCCCTTGATACAATAGCCGCGTGGGAGGTTAGGCCTCCCTCGTCCGTCACGATGGCGGCCGCCCGCTGCATGGCTGGTACCATGTCGGGGGAGGTCATGGTGGTGACCAGGATGTCCCCTTCCTTTACCTTGGGCAGGTCCTTCAGGTCAAGGACGATTCGGACGGGCCCCGTGGCTATTCCGGGGGACGCAGGGAGTCCCTTCAGTATGATCTCTCCTTCCTCGGTCTCCTCGGTGGAGGAAGAGCCACCCTCCTTCCCTATGGTGGTGATATTCCTGGACTGGACGATGTAGAGCTTGCCCTCCTCCAGGGCCCACTCGATGTCCTGGGGGTGGTTGTAGTGTTCCTCTATCTTCACTCCTATCTGGGCCAGCTCGATGATCTTCTCGTCCGGGAGCTTCTGCTTCTCCTGGAGCTCCGGAGGAACATCGGCAACCGCGCTCCCGCCCTCGGGTTTCTGGACCACCATCTTGGTCTGCTTGGCTATCCGCTTCTCCTTGATGGTAAAGGTCTTCTTGTCCACCACGTACTCGTCCGGCGTGACCATTCCAGATACTACCGCCTCACCCAACCCCCAGGCCGCCTCGATGATGATGACGGGGGAGCCGTCCACCGGGTGGGCGGTGAACATGACGCCAGAGACCTCCGAGTTGACCATCTTCTGGACCACCACGGCAATCCCGACGCTCCTATGGTCAAAGCCCTGCTTGGTGCGGTAGTAGATGGCCCGGGCGGTGAAGAGAGAAGCCCAGCACTTCTTCACGTGCTCCACTACCTTCTCGGGACCCTTCACGTAGAGGAAGGTGGCCTGCTGACCTGCAAAGGAGGCGTTGGGCAGGTCCTCGGCAGTGGCAGAGGATCTCACCGCCACCCATATGCACTTCTTCGGGTCGCCCGTGGCCATCCGGCAG
>JALUER010000037.1 GCA_027043825.1 Microcaldota archaeon | reverse complement strand
GTACTCCAGCGGCTGACAGAGGACGTGAAGGGTAAGAAGGTCCTCCTGGTGGACGACATCGTGGACACGGGGAAGAGCCTGAAGGTGGGGAAGGAGCACGCCCTGGAGATGGGAGCGGCGGAGGTGAAGACTGCTGCCATGCAGTGGATAGCCAACGCCGAGTTCACGCCGGACTTCTACGGTGTGAAAGTGGAGGAATGGGCCTGGTTCATATACCCTTGGAACCGGACGGAGGATCTCACCAACATAGCCAGAAAGGAGGGGGTAAAGAAAGATCTCGGGTCGTTCTTCAAAGAAAGGCTGGGTATAGAAGTTCCGGAAAGGTATCTGAGGTTCGTGGAGGGGAGATTGTGATAGGAATCATTGGGGGAACGGGCTTCTACAAGCTATTGGAGGGTGCAGAGCGGGTGAAGGTCTACACTCCCTATGGGAGTCCTTCCGCCACTCCCTACGTGGGGAAGATCAGCGGTGTGGAGGTGGCCTTCATTCCCCGGCACGGGGAGGGACACACCATCCCACCCCACCGGGTGAACTACAGGGCAAACATCTGGGCCCTGAAGGAGCTGGGCGTAGAGCGGATCATCGGGGTCCAAGCGGTGGGCTCCTTGAAGGAGGAGTACCGGCCCGGCGAGATCGTCTTCCCTGACCAGTTCATCGACTTTACCAAGGGCATCCGGGACTTCACCTTCTACGAGGGAGGGAAGGTAGCCCACATCTCCGTGGCCGACCCCTTCTGCCCCGAGATGAGGGGGTTAGCAATAGAAACCGCCGAGGAGCTCGGGATCCCCTACCACCCCACCGGTACCTACATCGTCATAGAGGGGCCCAGGTTTTCCACCCGGGCCGAGTCGAGGATGTTCAGGATGTTCGGAGACATCATAGGGATGACACTCGTGCCCGAGGTGGTCTTGGCCCGGGAGCTCGGCATGTGCTACCTCTCCGTCGCCATGATAACGGACTACGACGTCTGGGCCGAGAAGCCCGTGGACACGAGAGAAGTCATCGAGACCATGAAGAAAAACGAGGAAAAGGTGAGAAAGCTCCTGCTAAACCTTCTCCCAAAGATTCCGAAGGAACGACGCTGCGGGTGCGGGGACGTCCTCAAGAATGCCTTCGTCTGACTAAGGCGTCGAAGTACTTCCTCAGAAGAAGGGACGTTAGTTTTTTCCTGTCAATACCAAAGTAGTCCGCGGCGTCGTAGATCATTTTCTCCAGCTCTTCAGGCCGAACTACCGAGGCCGTAGAGTGGGAGACCATCACCCCCATCTGGGGATACACTGTATGGGTGAGCTTTCCGCTTTCGGTCTTCTCTTCTACGCGATACTTCACCACGACATTTCCGTCGGTCTTCACGTCTATCATCCTGCCCCGCAGGGACTCGGGTGGTCGGGAGGGGGAGAACTTCCTTATCACGGCGGTAGGAAACCCATCTTCAAGGATCACCAGCTTGCCTCCGTTCCCTTTTACCTCCAGGGTAGGTGCCCTCTGGTCCCGTGGTTTTCTTCCAAGGCCCTGAGTTCGTTGGGACCGAGTTTGACCGGCTCCTCCACCCTAATGACTTCCTCAAAGGGCTCCTTCTTCAAGTGGTACAAAACCGTTCCGTTTTGACGGCGCAGCTCGACCTTTGCCCCGTGCATTTTCTCGAGATACCTCAGTTCTGCATCCAGGTGCCGGTCTCCCCAAATACTGAAACCGTGGCGGGCCAGTAACACAGCAAGCAGGAGTGGTTCCATTGGTAAGACCTTCACCCTCCCAGACATGTTCTTTCTCACTTCCTCCAGGTACTCTTCGGGAACGAAGACGTGGGTTATGTGCCTGGGACGGACACTACTCACCCCAACCTCTGCCTCACTTATGGCAGTAGAGAAGTCGCTCTCCGTTAGGGCCTCCTTGGATATGCCGAGGATCACGGGCACACCGGTCTTCTTGCCCCGGAGCTCTGAGAAGTGAGCGTAGCGAGCGAAGTACTCTGGATCGGGTGAGAACATATAACCGGGAGCCATATGAAGCGCTACTGTACTTCGTAAGCGGTGTCTATCCTTGAATTCCGGGTGAGTGGGTTCGAGGAGCTCTCCGGTCTCCTTCGGGGGCTTGAGGCCCTCCTTTAGTATGCGCCCGAGTAGGTCTGAAGAAGTTCCATGAAAGAGGGCTGGGGAGGTGTAGTCGTCCAGGTGGTTGGCCAGGTAACTGAGCCACCGCCGCACCTTGTCCACGTGCTCGTCCTTTCTTGAGAGGATGGTACCGAGAAGGTAGGAGTAGGGCGTCCTTACCTTCCCAACGCCTTCCCAGCCAAAGAGCCCTTCGACCATTCCTTCTACCGGATGTCCCGACACTGCACCGACGGCCCCGTAAAGGAAGGGCATCTTCTGGTTGAGATCATAGGCCCGCTTGGACGCTGCCCTTACCTCTTCCATCTCTGTGAGAGGCTCCGTTCTCCTGCCACCCACTTCTCTCCGCAGTTCTTCCTTCACTATACTCCTGAGCAACGACATCATAACAACTGGGTCTCGGGAGTTTTTAATTTCTCTGTAGGAACACCCAAAGGACTTTCCCAAGTCAACACCAGGGCAAGCCAAGAATCCCCATAGAACTGAGGGGGAGAGGATTCCTCCCCTCCCCCGCGGTTCGGAATGGGCCCGCGGGGATTCGAACCCCGGTCATGGGCTCCCAAAGCCCACATGCTGGGCCAGGCTACACCACGGGCCCCCGGTTTTATACTCCCAGGGATCGTTTAAAGGGCTTCCCGTTCCTTCTCAACGTAGCCGGAGAAGAGCAGATAGGTCTCCTTTAGCGAGAGCTTCCTGGAAAGAATCTGCTCCAAAAACCTCTTCCTCTCCTCTATGATACCAAGCACCTCAGAGACCTCTCTGTTGGCCTGCTCGGCCATTGCCTCGATCTTCCTCCCGAAACTCCCCGTCCGCTTGAGAGTTCCACCCTCGTACCTGTATATGGGGTTAAGAGCAACCGTGTTCTCACCGTAGCCCGTCTCCACAATCTCAACAACCTTTCTACTTCCATCGGGGAAACGTTTAAGGGTGACGAAGACATCAACAAGGGGAAGCATATCTGGAGGGACGTTCATAGGAGAGTGGATGAGCCTCTGTCTGGCTTCCCGGGCGTTGTTGGCATGAAGAGTACCCATTGTTCCCCTGTGACCCACGTTCATAGCCTGAAATAATGTGACAGCCTCAGGTCCCCTCACCTCTCCCACGAGGAGCCGATCGGGCCGCATTCTAAGTGCGCTGATCAAAAGATCATTTAGGGTAACCTTTCCAAAAGTTACCATATTTACCACGTTCTCGTGGGGTACGTTTAGCTCCCTCACATCCTCTATCGTTATTATACGGTTATTCTTGGGTATGAATGATACCAGGGCGTTGAGAAAGGTGGTCTTGCCGCTCGCAGTTCCTCCGATGACGAGGACGTTCAGAGGGTAGAGACCGAGCCCTTCGACGATCAGCCACAGGTAAGCGGCGGCCTCTGGGGTTATTGTACCAAAGTTCAAGATATCTAGAATCGTAAGCTTCCTTTTCTTGTATTTCCTAACAGTGAAGGTGGGAGACCTGGGGGTTATAGGAGGTAGTGTCACCTGTATACGACTTCCGTCCGGAAGGGTGGCACTAAAGAAAGGGTGTTCCTCCGTTATAACCTTATTATGCATGGCAGCCAACTGATCAGCCATCTCATACAAGTCGAAGACGCCATAGAACAGTTTTTTCTTTACTCTTTCATGCCTCCCATTCCGGTAGACGAAGACTTCATCCGGTCCATTTACCATTACTTCTTCAACCTCATCGTCAAGGAGGAGAAAACCAAGCGGCCCTAACCCCATAAGGTCCATGGCAAGGTGGAGGGCCACCTCCTTTGGTCGTATATCTCCAAAGACTGAGAGAAGCGTTGTCATGCGCTCCATAAAGGATTTCAGTTCGTTTAATCCAAGAATTTTATCAGATAGTATTTCCCTGATCACACGATCTTGAAGAATCTTCACAGCGAGGGAGTGAATCCTCTGAACTTCTTCCCTATGTTTCCTGAGTATCTCGTTATCAGGACGCCTTGGTAGCTTCACGTAGATCTTCCTATCTTTCTCTATGAGATAGTAGAGGTACTCTTTGAGGACAAGTTCTTTTTCGGTTAACCCGGGGATCACGTTGTTATAAAGTGCTCCGAGTATTTAACGGTTGGGCTGGAACTCTACAACCTGGCGGTTAAAACAACGCCACGACCGCGATCAATGTGCGGGTCGGTTGAGCGGACCGCGGGGATTACCGAACGGCCAACTTCTTTGGCCGGACGAGTGTAGGGTGCTCCTCGCTTCCGCTCGAGCACCCTCCAGAGGAAGGAAAAGAGGGGGATCAGGAGTTCCCTAGAACTGAGGGGGAGGGGATTCTTCCCCTCCCCCGCGGTTCGGAGCGGCCCCGGGGGGATTCGAACCCCCGACCTTCGGCTTAGAAGGCCGACGCCCTATCCAGGCTAGGCTACGGGGCCAATTATTCAACGGGATAAATAAAAATTAAAAGGGTGGTTTGGTTTAGGTGGAGAAGCTAACAGTTATGCCGAAGTAGTCCTTGACGTGGGGCTTGAAGAAGTACCAGAGAATCACCAGTTCGATTACCAGGTAGATGATGCTAATCGCCGGTGCGCTGAGAAGCCCTGCTATGGCGCCGATCGCACCGAGCGCCGTAAAGATCACTGTCAGCCACCATGCCCAGCCCTTGCCGTTCCAGAGCCCCCAGCCGACCACCAGGGATATGATCCCTGTTATCAGCAGTGGAAGGCCCACCATTGTACCGACCAGAGCTCCTGCGGCCGCGCCTTCTTTTCCACCCATCATTACGCCGAAACTCGCACTGAAGGTCAAGGCCAGAATACCCCCAATAACCTCCAGCGCGCCAAACAAGAAGGCCAGTGCAGCAATCACTGACACGCCCAAAGGTCTCTCTGCCATCGGATCACCTCCGTATCTATCTGTACTAACTCCATTAAAAACACTTGTCTAACACTCATTCGTCCATCGCCTAAAATTGGTTATCACTTAAACGGATTACCTGTCTAAATAGTGTGTTCGATGGGGCTCAAGGTCCTCGAAAAGACGATAAGTATCGACGATAAGGTTTATCACGAGACGGGTGAGTTGAGGCCCGTCGCCGCAGAGTATGTTCTTGATAAAGAGACGGGCATCGTCTATCTAAAGAAAGCCAACGGGACGATTGAAAGGGTTGGGAACAAGGCCTACTGGGAAAGGATAAAGAAGTTCCCGGCGGAGCTGGAAACCCGGGCGAAGAAGCCCCTGGACGAATTCCGCAACTTCTGCCAGCACTGTGGGCTCTGCGATGCCCACAAGAACACCACGGCCCTCCTCAACATCGTCGTGACGAACATGTGTAATCTCCGCTGCTGGTACTGCTTCTTCTACTCGGAGGCAGCTGGCTACGTCTACTATCCCTCCCTGGAAGAGATAAGGAAGATGTTCGAGCTGGCGAAGGAGGTCAACGGCTACATGCCACCGGTTCAGATTACGGGAGGGGAGCCTACCCTCCGGGCCGATCTACCCGAAATCATCCGGGTAGCCAAGGAACTGGGATCCCCACACGTCCAGCTCAACACGAACTCGGTGAAGCCGGGCATCCTCTACTATGAGGACCCCGAAAAGGCAAAGAAGTGGGTGGAGAGTTGGAAGGAAGCCGGCCTCAATACCATCTACACGTCTTTCGACGGAGTAGATCCAAAGATCAACTTCAAGAACCACTACGAAATTCCCTTTTCCCTGAGGGCATACTACGAGGGAGGAGTCCGGAGCGTCGTGCTCGTTCCCACGGTCTTTCAAGGAAACCTGGACCAGGTCCCCAAGATCCTGGAGTTTGCCATCAGGAACTACAGGTGGGGCATCAAGGGCGTCAACTATCAGCCCATTTCCCTGGTGGGTATGGCCTCCAAGAAGGAAAGGGACAAGATGAGAACAACTCAGGCAGACGTGGTGGAGGCCCTTGCCCCCTTCGGGCTGGACAACTTCGACTACTGGTATCCCATCTCCTCCGTCCAGTTCCTGGCAGATGTCATGACCCCCACCGAGGACAACGTCCACTTCTACAACAACGAGAAGTGCGGGCTCGCCACCTACGTGGTGGTGGACGAAGAGAACGGAAAGGTCTACCCCATAACGGACTACATAGATGTGGACGCCTTCCTGAAGGAAGTCGAAGCCTTCTACAAGAGCTGGCTAAAGAGGATCGCCGCGGGCATAGGCATTATTTTCCGGCGCTACGTGTTGGGTAAGAGCGAAAGGGAGATCATCATCGAGAAGCTGGACGAATACATTAAGAAGAGAAGGCTTCCTAGTGGTGTTGACCTCAAGGATGTAATATCCAGAGCCATAGAGACAGGCGACTACTCGGCACTGGCCAAGTTCCACGACGGTACCCTCTTCATCGGCATGATGCACTTCATGGATCCCTACAACTACGACGTGAACAGGGTACAGCGCTGTGACATCCACTACGCCGGGCCCACGGGGATCTACCCCTTCTGTACCTACAACGTCTGGTCGGATCGCTACAGGGACGCCATTCTCAAGGCCTACAGGGTGAGGGAAGAGGAGAGGGAAAAGGAGCTCATGAACTACGAGAAGACCGAGGCCAGGAAGGTAGTAGAGTTCAGGAAGAAGGTCGACGAGATCGTGGAGCACCCCATCTACCGGGAGTCCTATGGGATATAAAGGTAAGAAAAGAAAGGCAGGGCTAGTCCTCACCCATCGCTCTTCTTTTTCTTCTTCTTGCAGGCCATCTACCTCACCTCCTTCTCTCCCATCCAGAGGCCGTGGATGTTGCACAGCGACAGCGCCACGAACTTGCCAGGTCCTGGTATCTTCACCGTGAAGGTGGCCCTCGGTTCGCTCCAGACCTTGACCTCACCGTGGGCGGTGAACTCGGCCCTGCCTACCTGGAAGGGCGTACTCCCGTTCTCGGGAATGTAGTAGAGCTCTATCCAGGCAATGTAGTGGTCTGGCTGGTTTGGGTGGGGGATTTCTTCGCCCACCACCACCGTCACTTCTATGGGCTCGCTGAACTTCACTTCCTTCACGTGGATGGCCGGAACGTGCTTCTCCTGCTTCCAGTCGGCCGTCCGTATCTCCATCATTTCTCCTCCATCTCCCTTACCTCTTGAGCTCCTTCCTCCAAGGCATTGATCTGTTCTTCATCGAACCTCTTCAGCAGTTCCAGGAACTCTCCCACGTGCTCCTTCTCTTCCCTGGCTATGTCCAGGAAGACCTTTCTGAGGAGGGGGTCCCTTGATAGGGCTGCCATCTGCTCGTAGAGGTTTACTGCGTCTAGTTCTGCTATAAGACCGATCCTGGCAAGCTCTGCATCGGACATTCTGGAGTCGTTCTCCTTGACCTTTCCAAAACCCTTGGGTATCTCGGACAGCATAAAGATAAAGAAGGGGGAAGGATATTTACAGTTTCTTGTAGCAGAACCACCAGTCGTAGCAGTCTATCTGGCCCTTCTTCTTGGCCTGTTCTCTCTTCTTCTTTTTCTCTACAGTGCTGGCTGGGGGGACGATTACCTTGTCCTTGATAAGTTCGTTCTCTGGCCACTTGTGGGGCAGTGCTACACCCTTCTCGTCGCTGGTCTTCAGGGCCTTCACCAGGCGGAGGATCTCGTCCCAGTCCCTGCCTACCTCGGCTGGGTAGTAGACGATGGCCCTGATTATTCCCTTGTTATCGACGACGAAGACAGCCCGGGCGGTGGCTGTGGAGCCACTGGGTATCATGCCCAGGAGGTCCGCCAGCTCACCCCTGTCGTCCGCTATGATGGGGAAAGTTATCTCTTCGCCCAGGTTCTCCTTGATCCACTCCATCCACTTTATGTGGGAGAAGACCTGGTCTAGTGACAGTCCGATGGGCTCGACGCCGAGATCCCTGAACTTCTCTACCCTCTTCTGCATAGCGTAGAACTCCGTGGTGCACACGGGGGTAAAGTCTGCCGGGTGGCTGAAGAGGAGGAACCACTTGCCCTTCTTGGCGAAGTAGTCGGGCAGTTTTATCGTTCCGTGGGTTGTTTTTACCTCTACCTCCGGAAACTTCTCTCCTATAACAACCATGGTATCACCAAGGATTGTATGTATCCGAAATTCTTTTATTTATGTATGTAGATAGTACTAATATGGTACGAATTTCAGAAAAAGATATGATGATAATAGAACGGTTGATGGGAGAGGGGAGGATTCCCTTCACTAAATTAGCCAAGGAATTGGGCGTAACGGAGGCGGCAGTGAGGAAGAGAATAAGGAAACTGGAGGAGATGGGAATAATAAAGGGTTATAAAGCAGTTGTTGATCCAAAGAAGATCGGATACAACGTAGTAGCACTAATAGGCTTTGATGTGGAACCTGAAGTCTATGTATCGGTCATCGAGAGGGTAAAGAAGATGGAAGAGGTTAAGCGGATGTTCTCGACGACGGGGGATCACATGATAATGGTGGAGGGCTGGTTCAAGAACAACGATGACATGATGTCCTTCGTCAAGCGGCTGGAGAGCATCCCTGGGGTTAGTAGGGTTTGTCCAGCCATCCTGGTGGAAGAGATAAAATAACTCGCCCTCATTTCTTCCTATGGTCTATTCCGACCTCCTGGAAGATCCTGAGGCAAGGGAGTACATATTTTTGGATGAGTTTGGGGTCAGGGAAGAGGAGATATCCAAGCGGGCGGTCGTATCACCGGTACCCTTCCAGTACATCTTCCCCGAGGACTATGAGGAGAGGCTTCGAAGGATGGGAATCTCCTTCGGGTACCTGCACCCCACGGATCCAATACTGTCAAGGTTCCACGGAAATCTCGTCCTCGACAGGGACGGAAAGAAGGGGATCATTCTATTCCTGGGTAGGGGTGTTGTGGAGTTTGCAGAAAGGATCAGGATCCTCGCCACGTCTCCGAGAATAGAGGAGTTTCTCTTCCTTGGAAGTGCCGGAGGTGTCCAGGGAGTCCGATCAGGGGATCTTCATATACCCGGGGCTGTAATACCCTTTGAGAGCGTAAGCGAGGTCTATGTGGATGCCACCCGTCATTTACCGCTCCCGGACGAGGAATTGAAGAAAGAAGTCCTGGGATACGCTGAAGAGACCGGTCTGAGGGTAGTTCAAGGGATCCATACAACCCTTCCACTAATATACATGGAAACAAGGGAGATGTTCGAATACTTCGCTAAACTTGGCGTTCTATCTGTGGATATGGAATTATCGGCATTCTTGAGGATAGTAAGGGCCTACAGAAAGAAGGGCGTGGGAGTGCTCAGGATAAGTGATCTGCCCGCAGAGGGGGAACACTTCTACTCTGAGGAGTACGAGAGAAAGAAGAAGGGGGTCAGGAAGAAGGCCCTTGAAGGATTATTCCATATAGCCCTGAGGTTCTTGGGGATGATTTGATGGAACTCTCTGAGATAATAGGGGAGATCGGCATAGAGGGGGCCCGGTGGATCGAGGAGCACATAGACGAGCAGTACAAGGCCTTGGAGTATCTGTGGAGGAACCTGCAGGATCCTGAGGCATTCCCTAAACTCATCGTGATGAACGCCCTCGTTTCATATCAGTTAACAGGAAGGGGGGAAGACTGGTGGTGGGAGTTTGCCCAATGGTTCTCTGATAACCCTCCAAGGGAATTACCAGGGGATTACCTCAGATTTTTAGAGAATTCAAGGTATAACAGACGGTTGTTCAATGCAAAGGCCCGCAGAATTGAGAGATTCTGGAAGGGGTTGGGAGAAGTCGATCTCCTTCTATACTATTCCCGCATGGAGGAGATATGGAAAATTATTGCAGAGAGGATGGGGGCTAGACCCACATCTAAAACGATCGTCTTCTCTGTAAAGATGTTGGGATACGCAGGGAGGATCGTTAGGGGAGAGTTCCATCCCTTTCCCTTCCAGATACCCATCCCTGTAGATCTAAGGATAGAGAGGCTGACCAGGAAACTGGGGGGAAACGATCCCATCGCCTTCTGGAGCGACGTTGCCGAGAAATCTGGAGTTCCACCCCTACACATAGATTCCATCATCTGGCCCCTTCTGGGAAGCGAGGAGAAGAGGAGGGTAGTAGCCGAGCGGTTTGGAAGGACTGGAGAGGAGTTGGTAAGGTTATTGGAGTAGTTCGTAGGTTACGAGGGTTCCACCGTTGAACTGCAGGGACCGGAGGGGGGTAGCCCTTATACCCAGGCTCTTTAGAGAAGAAAGGAGCTTCTGGGAGACGTCTTCATGGAATAGGATATTGAACTTAACCTTATCCTTCAACCAGAGGCTCGTTAGTTCTCCTGGGAAGGAACGAAGGGCATAGTCTATGGCCTCCCGGAGGAAGAAGATCTCGTCCTCCCTGGGATAGATGAAGGGAATTCTTCCTGTCCAGCGAAGGGTTCTACCATCAAAGTGGAGGCGAAGGGCCCAGACGTGGACGCCCCTCTCCAGGGCTTCTACGATGGTTGAGGCGAAGTCTGGGTCTGTACCGTCATTGGCACTGACGTATCGAACCCTATCGTTGAAGGTCAGGAAGAGGAGGCCCGAAGGGGTGTTATTCATCAGGGTATGGAGGTGTCTTCTACCCCTCTCGGTGGGGGCATCTGGGAAGAGGCAGGCGTCCTCCTGGAAGAGGGTACAGCCCTTTACTTCCAGAGGTATGGAGCCTAAGAGGAAATCGATGCGGCTCTCTCCCAGGGGAACCTCCTTCCTATACTCGCGGGCCTGAAACTCTGGAATAATGGAGGATTGTATCAGAGTCTCCGCTATCCTGCTGTGGTAGCCCGAATTGGTAAAGACCCAGCCATAGTTTTCTCTAAACACAGCGATCAGTTCGTAGGGAAGGCCGGAACTCTTCTTCCTCAGGAGGATGCGGGTACCGGGAAGGAGGAGCTCTCCCATCCTCCCAGAGTCCCTTACGTGGACGAGGACCTCTTCATCCCCCAGAAGGGCCCTGGCGGTGAATCGGTTGGGGCGATCCAAGAAGGTAGCCTCCACTAGATCAGGGAAGGAGAGTACCTCCACATCTATACCTCCAAAAAGAAGGGAAGGGGTTATTGCTTGGGCTTCCCTAGGGGTTCCAGGATGATCACTTGAGATTTGTCCCCTACCATCTCCTTGAAGACCGCTGGATCCTTCTCCAGACCCGGAAGGAAGTTGTAGTGCATGGGGATAACGTAGTCCGGTTGGATGGCTTCTACGGCCTTTACTGCTTCCTTCTCGTCCATGGTGTAGGTGCCTCCGATGGGTACCAGGAGGACGTTGACCCTTCCCTTCAGGGACTCCATCTCGGGGATGAAGTCAGTATCCCCTGTGTGGTAAACTGTTATCCTGCCCAGTTTGAGGAGGTAACCCACGTATTTCTTATCCTTGGGATGGAACTGCTTGGAGGGGTTGTAGGCGGGTACCGCTTCGATGCCGATCCCCTTCCACTCGACGACGTCGCCGGGCTTTACCAGGAGGGCACCGGGAACCTTGTCCTTACAGGAGATATCGGCTACGATTTGGGTATCCTCCTTCCTTATGGTTCTAAGGGCGTCCAGATCGCAGTGGTCAAAGTGATCGTGTGTTATGAGGATCAGGTCTGCCTTGGGGGGATTCTCATCAAGGATGTAGGGATCAATGTAAATGATCATTCCCCTATAGGTTATCCTGAAGGTCGCGTGGCCCACCCACTCTATGGAGACGCCGTCAACGTCGAACCTCTTCATGTTTTCACCTCCTTAGCCAGCCTATCACCTTTCCAGGTATTCTAACCATGACCCATCCGTCGCCCCTATCTGTAAAGTATATCCGGGGGAGGATCCTTAATAACCATAGGAGGCGTCGGCGGACGGAATATTCTAGGGGTGTTTCTAGAACCGTTAGTATAGCTCTAGCCAGTCCTAGCCTATCTCCTGTCAGATAGAGATATTCGTAGGCAGCTGGTAGAAATCCTCGCTGGAGGGCGTTATTTAACTCTTCTCCCCTCGTCCAAGGGCCCCATCTGAACCGCTCCAAATACATCAACTTTTATCTTAGTTGGGAAGGAATATAATATGTTAATGCTAACAAAACTGCAGAGGGATATCCTCCAGCGGATCAAGGATTACATGAGAGAAAGGGAGGTTTACCTAGGGGGAGGAACTGCACTCTCCCTTAAATATTCTCACAGGCCAAGTTACGATCTGGATCTCTTTACTTGGAAGGAAAACTGGGAGAGTTTTTCTCAGTGGTTATTTAGGAACCTGGTGGGATTCAATAGAGTTGTATTGGAACCGTTGATAATAGTAGAGGATCCGGAAAGCGGAGAATCCGTTAAGATAGAGCTACATAGAAGGGGAAAAGATGTTCATCTACTAGGAACCGATATAATAGAAGGTGTTCCCCTCTTATCTGACGAGGATATCCTGGGAGAGAAGCTCTACTATGCCCGATGTACCCAGCGGGATGTGTATGATATAGAGTTTATCTTGAAGAAAGTGAACGACCCTCTGGACGTTCTAAGGAGAAAATATGAAGAGCCCCTTAACTCCATACTCCTAAGGATTAGGAGAAATTGCCCCAAGGTGTATAAACTCCTTTAGGGCCCTCTTCACGAGCTTCTCGAATTTCCCCCGTCTGATTAGTTTGGGTATATGGGAAGATCTTATCCCCCTCTCGTAGAGATAATGGGGAAGAAGGACATAGTTTATTTTCTCCTCTTCCAGGCCGGGACCGTCAATATGGAATTTGATATCGTGTTCCCTTAACAGGTTGTAGAGTCCTAGGGCATAGAGCTTTCCTAGGGGGCCTTTCCTGGAGACTAGTCTGTCTATCTCCTCGAACATCTTCAACTGGGCATGTATCTCTTTAGGACGGATTCTATAGCCCATGATGTTAATGATGTCTGGCAGGGATCTGTTTTCTTGGCTCAGATGGACCCGTTCGTGGATGAGGGCAAACTTTCTCAGGGTATTATTTAGCAGGGTGCCTGGATCAAAGTCTATTCTTCCAGTATCTGGTTCTACCCAGGGCCTGTTATCTAGGGAGAGGCCCCCTCGTTCAGGTATAGAGTGTCTCAAGGAGAATAGAAGTGTGAGTATCCTTGGAAGCTCCTCGTTTGTATTCCTCAGGGCTCTGTATATAGAAGGACTTAGAGAGTCTGGGGTTAGATAGGTGTCTGGATCGGCCTCAATGTGACCTAGGACTTCAAATATCTTCCTCTCCTCTTCGCCCCATATACCTTGGAGGGCACGATACTCCTTCTCTACCCCCAGTTTCCTCATCCTCTTCTCAATAAACTCCACCGGACACACCTTCAGCCGGTTTGCTTCTCATCATCCCTCTGTCAGCGGTTGTACACTTCATCCTCCAAGAAGAAAAGACTTGTAGTTCTTAAAGGG
>JALUER010000036.1 GCA_027043825.1 Microcaldota archaeon | reverse complement strand
GAAGAGAAGAAAAATAGATAAGGGTGTCAAGGTAGTTCGAAGGTGTTGTAGGGGGCGATCTCGTCTATAAGGACAACGGTAGTAAGCAACACCGTTCTACAGCAGTAGCGCTTCACTCCCAGGTCGTCCAAGACCTTCTTGGGGTCCTCTCCCCTCTGGACACGTCTCTGGAACTCTATGTAGATTCTCCCCCCTATGGGCTTGCCACAGGTAAAGCATCGGACCGGGGGCAGCATGGTTTCACCTGTAGGAGGTCTGTTTCTTGGCGCGGGCCTTCCTTCCGAGCGGCTTCTTGGGCTCCACCTGTCTCACGTCGTCCACGATGAGTGTCCTGTCGTAGGCCAGGTACTTCTTCCTCAGCTCGTCGCCTACCAGGCCCGCCAAGGCCTTGGCGATGGCACCCCTCACGGCCATGGCCTGTCCCATGAATCCACCGCCCCTCACGTTCACGTAGATGTCCACCTTTTTCGAGATGTCACCCGCTATGATGAGGGGCTCCTCTATGAGCATGCGAACGTACCTGTTGTTCTGCCAGGCGTCAAGGAGGAAACCGTTCACCCGCACGATTCCCTTTCCGGGGTAGAAGAGGGTAGCCCTCGCTATGGCCTTCTTCTTCTTGGCCTTCGTCTGGATGATCTTCGTGGACCTCTTGGCACTCATTTCACACCACCCAGAGCCCTTGCTATGTCTTCCACGTAGACGAAGCGGGATGGAGTCCTTATGTTTACCTCAATCCTCTTCCCCTCGATGCCCGGGTCTCCCCGGAAGACCCTCAGCCTCTTGAGTAGCCTCGTTCGGTCCTTCCGGTGAATCATTCCCCGGACGGCCCTTCGGACTATTCCTTCAGGTGTCCTGGGCCAGCGGGGGGTCTGCTTTATGGGGTTGGAGAGCGTCCTGAGGTCGTACCTCCTCTTGAACTTGGGGAGCACGCCCTCGAGGGTGCCCGACACCACCACCTTCTCGGCGTTGATGATGACCACTGGATAGCCCTTCTTGAGGAGGTCCACCACGAAGGTGGCGAGTCTCCCCAGGGGCTTGCCGGTCCCGTCTATGATGATCGTCATACGATGATCACCACCTTGCTCCCCTTTGGATTCTCCCTCAGGAGTTCATATATGCTTATCGCCCGTCCTCCCGCATCCTCTATCTTCTGCTTGGCGGCGGGGGTGAACCGCCAGGCGGCCACGGTTACCTTCTTGGAGATGGTCCCTCCCCCGAGGACCTTGCCAGGCACCACCACTGTGGCGTTCTCCTCTGCCAACTTGTTGATCTTCCCCACGTTCACCTCTATCCTCTGGCGGGTGGACTTGGAAAGGAGTTCTGCTACCCTCTTCCATATGGGTGCGTCGTTCTTTCTGGCGGCTATCTCCAGGTCGATGATGAGGCCTCTTAGGTAGGGATTCGTGGGGCCAGTTCTCTTCATGGAATCGCCTCCAGGAAGTCGTTGATCTTCTTCTCCAACACGTCACAGGTGGCTTTTATGATAGTGGGAACATCCATGTTCCCGTAGGTCTCCACGTAGAGTATGAACTGGTCCTCGTTTCTCTTCAGGTCCACTGCCTCAGGGTCGTTCTCCCATACGTCCTTCAGGAGGTTCAGGTTCCTGTCAGAGAGCCCCGCACTACTCTTGTTTTCCTTCTCTATCTCTTCCAGGTCTCCTCCTTCGGCCTTGACCGCCTCGGGCTTCTTTATCTCGGCCCTGTAGACGTGCCTGTAGGATGCCAGACCTGCCTGCCACTTGGCGTGCTCCTTGGCCGTGCCCATCCTTGCCTTGGCCTCTAGGCGGAGCCTCTGCCCCTCCATCAGCTTTACTATTATGATCTTGTCGTCCGCAGGTGCCACGGAGGGGTCAGAGGGAACGAGGTCAGAGGAGTAGACGATCTTGGGGCCCGTGACATCCAGGGAGAAGGATACCACCGTGTTCTGGTCGTAGGTCCCGTAGTCGGCCTTCAGGGGGATGAGGCCCAGTCTGTGGGCTATGAACTCGTCCCAGAGGGGGGAGTTGTTCTCGTAAAAGTACACCTCGTGAATGGCAAGGGTCGGCACCTCGGATATCAGCGTCCTCCTGAAGGCGTTCAGTAGTCCTGTATTGGCTCCCTTTACCACGAACGTCGCGTTGTCCTCGCCCTTCTCTACGAGTTCTGCCTTCACACTCTCCTGCCCCTTCTTCCTCCCCTTCTCCTGGTCCCGTCGTGGGGTATGGGCGTCACGTCGTGAATCCTGATGATCTTGAGACCCTGCCTTACGAGTTCCTTTATGGCGGCCTGGGCTCCCGGTCCGGGGGTTCTCGACTTGTTACCACCGGGGGCCCTCACCTTGACTATGACGTAGTTGAATCCCAGCTCCTTCAACCGCTGGGCGACCTTCTCCGTTGCCTTCATGGCAGCGTAGGGGGTCCTCTTCTTCCTATCAGCGTCGACGACTTGACCTCCAGAGGATATGGCTATGGTCTCGGCTCCCGTGATGTCGGTGGCATGGACTATGGTATTGTTCTTGGACGAGAGGATGTGGACCACGGCTACCTTCCTTAGGTTCTTCAAGCAGCCACCTCCTGGGCTTCTTCTTTCTTGGTCTCGCCACTAAACCTAACGTAGTCGTAGATGTGTGGGTCTATCGTTATTTGGCTCTCCTCACCCCTCTTTACCCAGTAGGAGGGGGACCTCACGCGAATGCCTCCCACGTAGACGTGACCGTGGACGATGAACTGGCGGGCCTGCTTCACCGTCCGGGCGAAGCCCTTTCTCCAGACGATGGTCTGGAGCCGACGTTCCAAGATGTCCTGGACCGTGAGGGAGAGCACGTCGTCGAGAGTTGCATTTTCGGGAAGGAGGCCAAGCCTGTAGAGTCTTCCGAGGAGCTCTTTCTCCCTCTTCTCCTTCTCAGCCCCGGAGAGTGGGAGCAACTTTCTCGCGAAGGCACGTATCCTTCTGAGCTCTGCCTGGGCCCTCCAGAGCTCTTTCTTGTTCTTCAGCCCGTATAGCTTCATAAGGCGCCTCTCTTCTATGATCCTCCTCTTATCCCACCGCTTGAAGGGTCTTACCCACTTCTTCCTCAGTCTCCTCACGGTATCAGCCTCTTCCCTTCTTCTTCCTACCTACGACGGAGATCTTGTTCTTCCTGGGGTGGGAACGGGTCCTCTGTCCCCTTACCTTGAGGCCCTTCATGAGCCTTATACCCCTCCAGGAGCGGATCTCGTAGAGGTGCTTCTTGATGTTCATATTGTAGGTCTCCAGGTCAGTTCCTACCAGGTGCTTGTCCTCACCCGTCCAGAGATCCTTGGGATCGTTCACGGCCCAGCGGGGGATGCCATACTTGATGGGGTTTTTTATGACCTCCTCGATGAAGGCATCCGCCTCTTCAGGGAGAGCACCAAGGGGCGTGTTTTCATCCACGTCAAACTTCTCGGCAACGATCTTGGCTACCATCCTGGCAAAGTTGATTCCTACACCCTTTACTCCCGTGAGTGCATACCAGAGTGGCTTGGATCCGTCCAGGTCGAAGCCCGCGATGCGGACGATGTTACGGATTTCGGCCATAGAATCCCTCCGTCGGTATATCGTTGTTCAAGTAGAGGTTAAAAACGTTATGAGGTTTGCCCTCCCCTTGTTTTCTTCCACATCCTCGGATAAACATCCTTTTCCATGATGACCCGGAAGGTGTCGGCCACCTCACCCCTCTCCGCTTCGAGGACCTCCTCCGTGCTCATGAGGGCGTGGGCCAGGGCCACGAGTTCCCCCTTCTTCGTCATAAGGGCCACTAAATCTCCCCTCCTAATACCCTCTTCTATGGCCAGGACTCCCGGTACCTTTAGGTTGGCCCCATAGGTTATGGCGGCCACCGCCGAGTCCCGGACGATGATCTTTGGTAGGTGTTCCACCGCCCTCTCCACCGGGAGCAGGTATTTTTTCAGGAGTTTTTCGTTGCCGTCCTCCTTCCAGAAGTGATAGGCGTCCACGAGATCTTGGAGTATAACTGCGTCTTCCTCCCCCAGCGGCCCCACCCTCGTCCTCCTCAGCTCCACCATGTG
>JALUER010000035.1 GCA_027043825.1 Microcaldota archaeon | reverse complement strand
GGTTGTGCCCGCCCCACGCCCTGCCGGAATGAGAACCGGTGGTCAGCCGGCTCGAGGAACCCCGGCTTGCGGGGGCGGGCACAACCCCTAAATACTGTTGCTCTCTAAATTTGTGTCGTGACGGGCGAGGAGCTCCTCTTGGAGGGTGTCGTGAAGGGAGGAAAGATCGTTCCGGCGGTTCCCTTCGAGCTCCACGAAGGGGAACGGGTGATGATAATAGTGGTAAGAAGAAGATCCTCCGGCTCGTCCTTCGTGGACATTTTAGAGAAAACGAAGGGAATGCTCAAGGGAGGTCAGGTAAAGAGGGAAGATTGGTATGAGCAGGCGGATCTTTATTGATTCAAGTGTTCTGGTGGAGCATCTCAAAGGAAACGAGGTGGCTACGGCTAAGCTACTAAAGCTGGAATCTCAGCAACTGTGTATAAATCCGATCGTCTACTCCGAAGTTCTCTACGTGTTTATACGGGACACTTCTAAGGCCCCTACAGAGGAACTAAAAAAGGAACCAGGACCTTGTTAAGCG
Organism: Microcaldota archaeon; assembly: GCA_027043825.1. Classification (GTDB taxonomy): domain Archaea; phylum Iainarchaeota; class Iainarchaeia; order JAADDC01; family JAADDC01; genus WANZ01. Next base: position 3,517 of record JALUER010000035.1, on the reverse strand, counting down.
CTTAAGGTTAGATCCCGTCATCGATCTCCTTTCGCGGTTCATGGTCTTGCCCATAGGCGAGGAAACCATAAACGAGTCGGTCAAGCTAATCAAGGAGCACGGCCTTCTGCCTAACGATGCCCTAATACTGGCGACGGCCAAGGTCTTTGGCTGCTCGTTATTGACGCTCGACAAGACGTTGGCGGAGACAGCTCTAAAACTGGGAGTTCGGGTCCCCTAAACGTTTACCCCGTCACCTCTTCCTCCACGTCAAGCCCCAGCTTCCTCCCCACGTACTGCTTCACCGCGTCGTTTATGAACATCCAGGCTATGGCGTAGGCCCACACGAAGAGGGCCACCTTCCACCCTATGGGTGCCATGAGTATGCCCAGGGCTGCCAGAATGGTTCCTATGATGTCCGTTATGAGTATGGCGGAGAGGAGTCTTCTGGAGGGCCAGGGTCTCTGCCAGAACCAACGGCGGGATCTGGTTATGAAGAGGGTGGAGTGGCCGGCCACCACGAGCTTCAGGAAGATGAGGGTCTGTATAAAGGCCAGGGCCGCGCTCCCGGCCGCATTGTTTGGTCCTGCGTGGATGATCTCGCTTAGGAGTTCAGGGAGGGTGACTCCGTGGGTGGTAGCATACCACCAGAGGGCCAGCCCGAGGAGGAGGAAGGAGCTGATGACGCCGGATATACCTATGGCCAGGGAGAGGAGGAAGGTCTTTTTGGGTTTCCAACGGGCAGGTCTCTTGGGCACTTCCACGTTGTCATAGGCGATCATGAGGATGGGGACGTCGTTCAGGAGTGCCAAGAGGATGATCATAGTTGCCGTAACGGGGTAGAAGCCAAAGACGAGGATGGAGAGGGCCATAAAGATGAGCACCCGAATGGTCTCCGTGATCCTGTATATGACGTAGCTCTCCATCCGCTGGAAGATCTTTCTGGCTACCTGGATGGCATCTGCTATGACCCGGATACCCGGTTCTAAGAGGACGATGGATGCCGCCGCCCTTGCGGCGTCGGTGGCGTTGGCCACAGCTATTCCACAGTTGGCCTTCTTGAGGGCGGGGGCGTCATTCACACCGTCCCCGGTCATGGCCACCAGGTGGCCCCTCTCCTGGAGGGAAGACACGAGCATGAACTTATGCTCCGGAAGGGCCCTGGCAAAGGCGTCGGTCTCCTCTATAACCTTGGCCTTCTCTTCCTCGGGGAGCTTCTCTATTTCTTCCACAGTCCTTATCCTGTCACCGATGCCGAGAACCCTTGCTATGAAGCGTGCTATGGCCTCGTGGTCTCCCGTTATCATCTTCACGGCGACGCCCATCCTTTGGATGAGAGAGACCGCCTCCTTCGCGTCCTCCCGGGGTGGGTCATAGAGGGGGATGACCCCCACCACCTCGGGATAATCCCCCCTCTGGACGGCTACTACAATGGCCCTGAACCCGTTCTGGGCCATTTCTTCCACGGTCTTTTCTACGAATGCCCTTACGTGGGAGGGGGCCTCTGCCAGGTCAAGGATCACCTGGGGAGCACCCTTCATTACCCGGAACACTACCTTTCCATCTGTTACGGTGGCCTCGGTCCTCTTTATGGTGGGGTCAAAGGGGACGAACTCCACCTGCCTCCACTTCCGTAACTCCCCCTCTAATCCCATCTCTTTCGCTTTCTCCAGAATGGCCGTATCGATGGGATCCTTGTCTTCCTCCCTGGAAGCCAGGGCTGCATAGAAGATCACGTCCCTTTCGGTATATCCTCCCATGGGAGTAACTTTCCCCACCTCTAACTTGTTCTTGGTAAGGGTCCCTGTCTTGTCGGAAAGAAGGACATCCACCCCTGCCAGCTCTTCGATGGAGACGAGCTTGGTCACCACGGCCTGCTTTCTTGCCAGCTCCATGGCCCCTATGGCCATGGTTATGGTGAGCACCGCCGGTAGGGCCGCCGGAATGGACGCCACCGTTAGGACGAGCACGTACTTGAGCATATAGGTCCAGGGGTGCCCCTGGATGAAGACCCCTACGGCGAAGATGAGGGCAGTTAGCACCAGCGCCGTGAGGATGAGAAAGTTCCCTATCTTCAGGATGGCCTTCTGGAGCTCGCTCGTCGTCTCCGCCTTGCTCACCAGCTGGACGGCCCTCCCGAAGTAAGTGTTCATACCGGTCTTGACCACTACGGCCAGGGCTTCACCCCTCTTCACGATGGAGCCCGAGTAGATCACGTCACCCTTTCCCTTCGTGACGGGTAAGGACTCACCTGTGAGGGCCGACTCATCCACGGAGATCTCCACGTCTTCAGCTATGACTACGTCGGCCGGTACGATATCGCCAAGTCGGATGCGGACAACGTCCCCGGGCACCAGCTCCCTCGCGTCGACGAGCCTCCACTCCCCATCCCGGAGAACCCGTGCCTTCACCGCCATCTTCCTACGGAGGTACTCGATGACGTTCTCGGCCTTGTGTTCCTGCCAGAACTCCACCACCGCGTTGAGGAGCAGGAGCAGCACGATGATAATGAAGTCTTCCATATCGTGGGAGATGAACGAAAGTATTGCCGCCGCTTCGATCATCCAGGGGATGGGGCCCCAGAAGTAGGAGAGGAACTTGATGAGCGGATGAACCTTCTTCTCTGGTAACTCGTTGGGCCCGTACTTCTCTAACCTGCGCCGCACCTCTTCCTCGGACAAGCCCCTTTCCAGGTCCGTGCCGAGCTCCTCGAGGACCTCCTCGAGGGACCCCTTTCCCATCCCCTGTCAAAAAGAAGGATGTGCGTTTAAGTCTTCGTGGTCAGATCCATTACCCGGGTACCCGAATTAACCGTTAAATCGGGTAGTGGGGTACCCGATTTACGGGCTTCCATTTTTAAACCTTCGAACCTCCCCCAGGTAGAAGCCCTCCAACGTAAAAACGTGGAAGTGGTCCTCCCTCCGGGCGATGGGGCCCAGCCAGTTCTCAGGACTTGTCACGTCGTTTCCCACGATGAAGGGGGAGAAGGCCGGCAGGACGACCACGTTCTCGTTGAGGAGGAAGACCTTGACGGGTTCCTTCTTGAAGTGGAGGTCGATGGGGTAGGCGGGATGGACGTGGCCGGTGATGACAGGGCGATAGGGGGTCCTCGCGTGGCCGTGCGTTATGTAGAATTCCCCCTCCCTCGTCACCGTCCCCACCACGTTGTCTATGATCTCCTCTATGTCCCCGTCGTGGTTCCCCTTCACCACCAGCACCCGCCCGTAGGTCTCCCCTACCTCCACGAACTCCCTCACCCTCTCCGCCTCCCTTCTTGTAAACACGGGGATGTTGTGCTTCAGGTCACCGTTTATGATGATCTTCCGGGGCCTCGTCCTTTCCAGGAGCTCCTTGAACCGTTCCACGGCTTTCTCGGATATACCAGAGGCCAGGACACCGCTCCTCCACAGCTCCTTTTCTATACCTATGTGGACGTCAGCTATGACCAGGGTCTTACCTATGAGGACGGCCGGCTCCCCCTCCACGAAGCGGAGCTTAGGGGAAAAAGAGGAAAGGAGGTCCCTCATCGTTTATAATC
>JALUER010000034.1 GCA_027043825.1 Microcaldota archaeon | reverse complement strand
GAGTTATGTATAAGACTGAGACGGGCTCCCACTTCCCCCTCACTGCCCTCTCGAGGACGGGGATGAGGGCCGCCTCCGTTTTTCCGGACCCGGTGGGTGCCACTATTAAGACGTTCTCGCCCCTGAGTATGGGCTCAAAAGACTGTCTTTGAACTTCGTTGAGCTCTTCTATGCCCATTTCCCGCATGGCTTCGACGATCCGCGAAGAAATTTTCATCGCTTTTATTCTGGCCCTCGGAAGAATTTTAAGGTGAGGGGTGCTGTCCCCACCGTGGTGATAGGAAGCGTCCTTCTCACGGGGATCCTCGCCACCATGTACGTCCTCGTCTGTCACACTGGTTCCACCTATGGTTCCCTTTACCACTTCGACGTGCCTCCCTGCTCCTCTGTGTCTTCTTGCGCCAAGAAGGCCTTCCCCTACGAGGGGTACTACTCCTACACTGTGGGTGAAGCCTGGTACAGGGCCAATGATGTGACGGAGGCTGTAGCAGATGCCCGGGACCTATGCAGCCTCCGACTCACAGACGAGAACGGAAACCCCATAAAATCTGCCGTCCGAAAGCTCAAGAACGGGCTTTGGGGTGTCTACTCGAAGATAGATTCCCTTATCTGGGCTACCAACAATGCGAACGTTACGCTTATCGAGGAATTATCCTCCCTCAAGGCGGAGCTGGACTTCATAGGGGTCGGTGAGGTGAACCACGCTGGTTGGTTGTCCCTCTACAGTGAGGTAAACAGTGCCCTCTTTGACCTCTCTGAGCACACGGAGTACACGGAGATGGGCCGTATATACAACGAGATATTTGCCCTATCCGATGTGGAGCCCGGGGGAACAGTGTTCATTAACGTGGTTCAGATGGTGGCCACGGGCGCCCTCGTGGTAATAGAACCCTTCGTTGCACCCATCACCTACCCGATATTCACGATACTCAAGTACGGCACTAACCTCCACCAGGACCTCTCACCCTTCGTGAACCTCTCCGTGGGGAACAGGCGCTCGCTCCTCACGGAGTACAGGAGACTGGTGGAAACCTACGTCGACCTCCAGGAGAGAACTATGGACGAGGCTGAGAAGTTGTACAAGGAGAGCAGGGACGTCCGTGAGGAGATACTCGAAGAGGTGGAGCCTCTTCGGGACGAGAACCTCTCCGTTCTCGCCTCCTTCCTCCCCTCCAGGGTGGAGGTGGGCACCCTTACCTCCCCAATGGCTTTCACCCCCCTCCTCGTCATATCCCGGGCCAACACCTACTACAGGGCCGTCGAGGAAAACTACTGGAGGTTCAGGCACGAGGGCAGATACCTTGCCCACTTCGAGCGTCTCCGGGAGAACCACGACAGACTCCTTTCCCTGAAGCACGAGGTTGACCGCTTCCTCGTAGCGGTGAAGAACACGGAAAAAGCCTGTATGGACTCTGTGAAGTCCCACAGGTTCAACTCACCCGAGCTGAAGGCCCGGGTGGCCGAGCTCGTCGTCCGCTTCAAGTACGCGGACGTGGTGGAGCGGGCGCGTATCTGTGAGAGGGCCACGGAGATCGTGGAGAGGGACAAACGTCTCGGGAACGTTGTTGGCGCCCTCAAGGACTGTGAGGAGCGTTATAAAGAGTGGTGGGGTGAGGCGGCCCCCTGTCACGGGGAGGACCCTGCCCTGAACTACTCCTGCTGCGAGAGGGCCTTTGAGCAGAGGATGAGCGAGTACCTGAGTAGCGAGGACTACCAGAGGTACAAGGAGCTCCTGGACACCCTTCTGGATCTCTCCGTCTCCCAGGGCTTGGAAGACATCCTCGGAAATCTTTACACCCTTCCCCGGACACCGAAGCCTTCCAATCTCCCCAAGTACACGGCCAAGCTCCTCTCCCTCATAGACAAGGCCTCCTCAGAGCTGTCTTCCTCCGTGGACGCTGCCTGGAGCGGCCACCTCTCCACAACCTCCCTCACCGAGGTCACCCTCAGTCTCACCAACGACCTTCCCCTGTCCCTCGAGGGGAAGTTGAAGATCCCCTTCGACTACGTGGGCTACAGGGTTGAGGGGAACGGGATGACGGTGGACGTGGCGGAAGGCTACGTCCACTACAGGGGAAGGGGCAGTGCCAAGGTAACCTTCCAGGTCCCGCCTGTGGATGTTCAGGAGGGCACCATCTCGACCCGCGACGGCTTCCTCACGGTCTCCATCATCAACCCCTACGACCTCCCCCTGGAGGTGCCCGTGAAGGGAGAGGTGGCGAGCCTCAGGCGGGGACTCAACGAGGGCAACTACGTCGTCCTTTCGCCGGGAGGTGCGGTGGTCTTCCACGTCCCCGCCCTGACCATCGAGAGGAACCAGGTTGGCGACACCGCCTACTTCCTGCTCCGGAACACCTCCACCCACGACTACTCGGGCATCGTGAGCCTCGACGTGAACGCCACCTCTGGACCATCCTTCTGCGTCCTCACTCCAAACCGGGCCATCTGTAAGGTGAACGTGCCCGCTGGCGAGGAGAGGCTCCTCAAGTTCAAGGGCTACATCCTCCCTGGCACGGAGAACGCCCTTTCCTTTGCCCCTCCAAGGGGAGAAGACGTCCCAGAGGAGGTGATCACCTCCGTCTCCAGGAAAGAGGGGGTCACTGGGGTAGACGAGAGGTTCCAAGAGGCCCTGGAAGCCTTGAAGTCCATGTGGAAGAGGGCAAAGGAGCTCAACGCCACGGACCTCCTGCCCTTCACGGAGGAGACCATAGATAACCTGGAGTCCCTCGACCCTTCACTCCAGGACGAGGCCCTCCCTGTGGCGGAAGGGTTGGTAAGCCAGGTGGAGTCCACCGCCAGGGCAAGGACAGAGATGCTCCAGAAGCTGGCCGAGAAGACCGGCGACCCAGACTTGACTAACATTGCCCTCATGGCCAAGAAGTCTCTCCTCACGGGGGACTACGTGACGCCCCTGGCCCTCTCCCGGAGCCTGGACAGGTACTTCTACTCCACGGGGGCTTCTTCCCTCGACCCCGTTCCCTACGTCCTACTCGCCCTTGCCCTTGCCTTCCTCTTCGTCCACTTCAGGAGAACCTCTCCTCCCAGGAAGAAAAAGAGGATTCCTCGCTTCTAAAATGAAAATAAAGGAAGAGGGAACCTTTCAGAGCAGGTTCCTGGCAGCCATCTTAATGTCCTCGGCAGTCACGCCCTTCCTGCCAGCGTGGTGGGCGATCTCGACTGCCAGGCTGGCGATCTCCAGGGCGATCTCCTCGAGCAGGTCCCTGAGGGTTTCCTTTGCGCTCTGGGAGATCCTCTGGGCACCAGCCTTTCTCATAAGCCTCTCGATCTGAGCCAGCTTCAGCTCTGCCATCGGATCCACCTCCTTGTGATTATCTAAAGAACAAACTCCTATATAAACCCTACTGGCCTCGCCACGACGAGCACCAGACCGATCAGGATGAACACCCACGCGATATTCCCGTACTCGGCCCGGAAGGGCTTATTTTCAGATGAAAGCCCTTCTTCGATTACCTCGGCGTTCTGCTCCTTTAACATGTTAATTAACCCGTGTGGGATAAGGTCTCCTGGGGAAAAGGAGGAGTCATTGGCTTCTAATTCCAGGTTAGAGGCGTTTATACACGTATCATCCACGCACTTGATGAGGGGGTTAATCACGGAGGATGTGGGTATGGGGCGGGTGCAGTCTCTCACGTGCATAACGCTGTCCACGTAGTCGATGCATACCTCTCCATGGGCCGCCGGCTCCATGAACCTGGGGGACGCCACCAGGAAAAGGTTGTAGACCACCTTCTTCCGGGCCGGTACCCTGACCCTCGTATAGGGAGGATAGTAGGGAGCCAAGTTGGGGTGGAAGCGGATGTAGAGGCTCACCTCTGCGTCACTGTAGCCTGCGTTGGAGAGTACGATGTGCATGAAGTTGTAGTTCCCTACCCGGACGGGGTGGGGCGGTTCGTTCCTCACGAGGACAAAGGCGTCCTTCGTGCAGTATATGAGGGAGTTCCCCTCAAGGGTGGCAAAGCCGTTGGACTCTATGTGGATGGTAACCTGGGGTGAAGGGGAAAGGACAAGCCTGTGCATGCCCTTACCCACTACCT
>JALUER010000033.1 GCA_027043825.1 Microcaldota archaeon | reverse complement strand
CCCCCTCGAGGGGGTCGTACTTCTTGAGCCAGTTCATCAGCTTGTACTTCCTGTAGTGCCTGTCCTTCTTCCTCCACTTCTTCCTGTCCTTGATGAGCTTTGCGGCGGCGAACTCACCCCGTGCCATCTACATCACCACTACGTTGTCGATGTTGAAGTACCGCTTTGCCAGGAGTTTTGCCAACTTTATCTTCCGCTCCATCCTCCTTTCAAGGATCCTGAGGGCTTCCCGGTCAACGTGAACCCGGGCGATCTTCTTTCCGTTCTTTTCGTTGATGCTAACGGCTAAGATATGTGCAGGATGGAAAATGTTTTTAAAGAATCTGACCACGTCCTCCGAGTACCCCACCACCTCGACCCGCTTTCCTAACAACTGCTCCAGCTTCTTCACGTTCTGGCCTTTCTTCCCCACGGCCTTCCCCACTTCCCTTTCGTTTACAACAAAGACAACGGACCGGTCATCCACTATACAGTCCTTGGCGAGAACGTTGGTGAGCGACTCGAAGGCCGCCATCAACCTGATCTGATCTGTCGTCAGCCTCACGATGTGACCTCCTTGGCAAGTTCCAGTATGCTCGAATCTCCTGGATCGTCTATGGAGATGACCGCGACGAAGTGGGGGCGTCCTGAAACCTCACCGAGGTCAAGGGATCCCCCCTTGAAGACGTAGACGGGAACACCAGCGATTTTTGCCAGGTGGGTTATCCGGAGCCTCATCCGCTCCGGGATCTTCTCTGCCATTATGATGAGCTTCGACCTGCCGTTCAGGAGGGACTTCTCGGCCTGCCTGAAGCCTATCTTCACGTCCCCGGTCTCCATGGCACGCCTGAGCTGGAAGGATATGTCCATGGGATCACCCGAGTCTCATCTTGAGCTTTACCCTGCCGGTGCCGGCCTTGATGGGGAGGCCAACGATTAGATTCTCCACGATACCCTTTAAATGATCAACCTCGTTCCACACGCTGGCCTCAACGAGGTGTTTGTTAGCCTCCTCGAAGGCGGCCCTGGCAAGGACCGAGCCCTTCTTTCCTGCTATTCCTGTCCTCCCTATAGGCATGATGACGCCCTTGGCAGTCATGGCGTCGGCCACAAGGGCCAGGTGGCGCTTGTCCACCAGGAGGTTGGCGCCCATGTAGGCCCTGTAGAGCTCTTCTATGATGAGGTACCGGGCCGCCTCTATGCCCAGGACTTCCGCCACCTCGTGGATGTTGTTGGAGTAGGTCCTGGTGTGGTCCACTTCTTTTTTCTTGAGGATGGTCTTCAGGTTGGTCCCGGATGTGGTGATTATGAACTCCTCGCCCTCCTTCTTCACGAGGGCCCTCTTTATGCCCTTTATGCCGGATATCTGGAGCCGCTCCAGTGACTGGGCGAGCTTCCTTATCTTCATGAGGGTCATGTCCTTGGGAAGCTTTATGCGGTAGACGTAGTTCTTCTCGTCAAATTCACCCTTCGCCTTTGCCTCTATCTTCTTCACGGCGGCCTTTATGTCCACGCCCCGCCGCTCGATCTCTTTCCTGTTGAAGACGATCTCTATGGTTTTCTTCACGAAGTCCTCCTTTACCACGGCTATGTCTGCTACCGTAATCTCCTCCAGGCTCCTTGCAAACTCCCTGGCCTTCTTCTCATCCTTGTTGTAGGGGGGATTGAGGTAAACGTACATCACGGGGGTCTGAATCTTCTTCAGACCATCCACAATTTCGAGGATCCTGTCCATACCTGAGGCCACAGAGACCTCCGCAGAACCAGCCATGTGGAAGGTCCTAAGGGTTGCCTGGGTTGCGGGCTCGCCCAGCGACTGGGCTGCCACTACACCGGCGGCCTCCCAGGGGTCTACCTGGTGCTCCTTGTAGTACTCCTCAGCTATCTTGAGGAGCTCTTCGGTCTCCTTCTTGGAGAGCCCCCTCTCCTCGGCGAACTTTAGCACGTCCTCCTTGATCTTTTCGGGGAGCGTCATTTCTTACCACCCTTCTTTGACTTCTTGGCCTTTATTATGCCCAGGAGTGATTCAAGGGGGAGCTTACCATCCAAGGCATACATGGGGTTCAGGCCGTCGTCCCCGAACTTGAAGCCCACCACCGTGTCGGTTGTGGCCTCCCTGAGAGTGCCGTCGGGGAATACAATGACGTCCATGAGGGCGTTGGAGAGCCTGCGGTAGTAGTAACCTGAGATCTGGGTCGAGACACCCTTGTCCACCTCTCCGATCCTTCCGCCCATGCCCCAGAAGAAGAGGTCCAGCATGGAGAGCCCCTTGGCCAAGGACGACGTGGCAAAGCCCCTTGCCCTTGGAGATATGTCCCCTGGCCTGAAGTGGGCGGTCACCCTTCCAGAGAACCCCCTGTGGGGACGCCTCTCCCTCACGTAGGCTTGCCCAATCATGGCGGATATGTTTACGATGTTGGAGACCTTACCACGGGCACCGGATATGATCATGATGAAGCCCTGGGCAGAGGTGGGGTTCTTTAGGAACTTCTCAAAGTTCTCCTTCACCACGAGCCGAGTAACCTTCTTCTTGGCTTCTTCCAGGGTCTGGATGATGTAGAGCTCCAGGCTCTCCTCCTCAGAGAAACCAGGGATGGGCTCCAGCTTGCCCTCCTCGTATAGCTTGATGTACTCGTTGGCCTTCTTTTCGCCCTCTTCTATGATCTTCTTGATTTCCTTCTGGGTTTCCTCGCTGAGCTTCAGCTCCTCGTAGGAGATGGTGAACCCTAACATCGACAGGACCATGGTGGACAGGATGCCCAGCTTGTTCACGAAGTCCTCGGCGAAGTCAGGGCCGTATATCCTGTAGATGTAGTCCAGGAGCTTACCCCCTGCCCCGATGGCCTTGTCGTCCAGGGCTCCCTGGACGAGCTGACCGTCCTTTATTACCACGTAGGCGTCGTAGGGGCAGTTCTTGCAGTCTTCGCAGAATCCAAGGTCCCTCACGTACTTGCATAGCTTGTTCTCGAACTCTATGTTGACGTCGTCCGGCAAGAGCATGGAGAAGATCTTCTTACCGGATACCAGCCCGTCCTCGTCGGGTTCAGGGATCTCGGTGATCCCTATGTTGTAGAGGAGGTACGCGGCCTGCTCAGGGGTGAACTTGGTGCCCTTCCAGGTGAGGAGGAAGAGGCCTGTCACTGCGTCCTCGTCGGGGGCCACGAGCACTCTCCCGTGGCGGGGGGAGACCATGTTGTACTTGACGGCTATGAGCTCCCTTGCCTCGGTCTGGGCGTCCTTCGTCTGGACAAAGTGGATGTTCATCTCGTCCCCGTCGAAGTCTGCGTTGTAGGGCTTGTTGGCCAAGGGGTTTATCCTCAGGGTCTTGCCGGGGAGCACCCTCACCCGGTGGGCCATGAGGGAGATGCGGTGAAGTGAAGGCTGTCTGTTGAATAAAGCTATGTCTCCGTCCACCACCTGGCGCTCCACGATGTAGCCCGGTGCCAGCTCCTCCAGGATGTCTTCTCGGTTGTCGGGCGTTATCCTCTTCCTGGTGCCGTTGGGACGGATGATGTAGAGGGCCCTGGGGTACTCGTCCCTCACGATGAGCTTCTTCACCTCCTCTATGTTCCACTCGGTCACGTGGACGGGGACAGTGATCTCCTCCGCCATGATGCGGGGCACGCCCACTTCCCCTACTGAGATCTTCAGGTCCGGGGATATGACCGTCCTTCCAGCGAAGTTTACCCTCTTACCAGAGAGGTTGTAGCGGAACCTGCCTTCCTTGCCCTTTAGACGTTGGACCAGCGTCTTGAGGGGCCTTCCAGAGCGGTGCCTTGCCGGAGGGACGCCGGAGGCCTCGTTGTTGAAGAAGGTGGTCACGTGGTACTGTAGAAGGTCCCAGAGGTCCTCTATGATGAGCTGCGGAGCCCCTGCCTCGATATTCTCCTTGAGGCGGAGGTTGATGGTGACGATGTCGGCTAACTTGTGGGTTATGTCGTCCTCCGCCCTCTCACCGGTCTCCAGTATGATAGAGGGGCGGATGGTGACAGGGGGAACGGGGAGGACGGTGAGGATGAGCCACTCAGGCCTGAACTTCTGGGGGTTGAAGCCGAGGTATTCCAGGTCCTTGTCGGGGATCTTC
>JALUER010000032.1 GCA_027043825.1 Microcaldota archaeon | reverse complement strand
GCTGTTCCACCGGCCACCAGGACGGAGGAGCGATATTCCACCGCCAGCCAGAGGTAGGCGGCGATGAGGGGAGTGAGGGTGCCGTTCTTAACGAGGTCCGTCACCGTGAGGGGGTCCTTGGTGAACTTGCGGATGGTGAAGTTGGAGCCCCGGGTGGAGATGTCCTTTGTAACGGCGTAGGTGGCCTGGACCCTGCTTCCGTCGGGGAGGGCCCCCTCCAGGAGGGGGTTGCTCACGGAGACGTGCTTGCCCACCAACTGGGCGAGCCGCACGATGAAGCGGTTCAGCTCCTCGTTGTCCTTAAAGGACACGTTGGTCTGGAGGGACCCGTAGAGGCGGTGATAAACGTAGATGGGCACGCCAGGGCCTATACAAGAGATGTCCTCCAGGTTGGGGTCCTGCATGAGGGGCTCCACCCGCTCAAGACCAGCGAAGTCCCGCACAATGTAATACTTGATCTTATCCTTCTGAAGGGGCGTGAAGGAAAAACCATAATCCCGGACAATTTCTTCGAACTTCTCAGCGATGTAAGCACTCATCTTCTCCCTTTCTTTCAGCTCAAAGGCACCCACATCGATGAGGTCTGTGAGCAGTGCTTTTATCCGCTCCAAATCTTCCTTCTCCTGGAGGGTGAGGGCCGGCTCTTCCACCTCGTAGATGAGCTTCTTCTCCTCATCATTCCAGTAAATGTGGGCGTGGGCGTGGGGAGGTATGAGGGGGTACCGCTCGTCCACGTCGGAGAAGGAGGGGGGCCTCCACTCGACGGGTATCTCACCACTGATGTCCTCCGGGAGGGTGTAGATGAGTTCGGCCACCACATCGGTAACGGGGCCACTCTGAGAGGGCAGCACCTCTTCCAAGAAGAGGGCAGAGCTGTCACTGGCCTCGGAGCTGCTCTCCGGCCCCACGGTCTGAGAAGAAACCTCAGGTTCCAGTTCTTCACTAAGGGGTTCTTCCGGAGCTTCCACGACATCGGCGGGCGGCCGAATATCCTTGAGCTCTTCCATAGCAAGTAGTTCCGCCGCCCGCCTCAGGATCTTCCGGAGCTTCCTTCGGCCCACGGCAATATTAGGTGGAGCACCTTTTTATTGAATCCTCCGCAAATTCAGAACCGTGAAGTATCCAAGGACGGTGGGCATCATCCCCGACGGCAACCGGAGGTATGCCAGGAAGGTGGGCATCCCCTACCACGAGGCCTACAAGAAGGGCATAGAGGTGGCGCGGAGGGCCCTGGACTTCCTGAAGAACGAAACGCCGGTGAAGTACGTCTACTTCTACACCCTCTCCCTGGAGAACATCAGGAAACGGTCAAAGACCGAGCTCAACCTTCTCTTCTCCCTCCTCAGGAAGGAGGCAAGGAAGTGGATCGAGGAGACGCCCGGCGTGGAAGTTAGAGTGGGGGGAGAGCTGGACTACCTACCCAGGGACCTGGTGGACCTCCTGAAAGAGTTAGAAAAGAAGACGGAGGGGAACGAGCCGAAGGTGGGCCTCCTCATAGGGTACTCGGGCATACAGGAAGTTGTCAGGGCGGCGTCCCTCGCGAACCCCTCCTCCTACGAGGAGCTACGCAAATACTTCTACCTGCCGGACTTCCCCGACGCAGATCTGGTACTCCGCACCTCCGGTGAGATGCGCCTGAGCGGGTTCCTCCCCCTCCAGTCCGCCTACGCCGAGTTCATATTCTACCCAAAGCTATGGCCGGAGATGGAAGAAAACGACTTCAGAGCAGTTCTGGAAGAATTCTCAAGGCGTGAGCGCCGATTCGGACGATGAGGGAAGGGGTCAACAGGCTCCTCACATCGTCCATCTGTCCCTCCTTCTCCAGCCGCTCCCTGAACCCACTCTCCTCTGCCCACTCCAAGATCTTCCCCAGCTCCTCCCGGGAAACACTGTTGTAGAACCGGTGAACCGCCCAGTGAAGCTTCAAGGAGGGGTATAGCTCCCTACCATGAATCCTATTAAACTCCTCCACCTTCCCCTCGCCCCCCAGATACCTGACGATGACCGGGGCGGCGTAGTGTATGGCCTTCAGGCCAAACCGTATGCCGCCCCCCGTGCTCGCCTTCGTGTGGACCGCCGCGTCCCCCACCAAAAGGATGTTTTCCCTCGTCACCCTCCTCAGGGGACGGGAGACCGGTATGACCCGACCCTCCGGACGAACGCGCCGGGTCTTAACGCCGAGGAACTTCAGGTAAGACCTGAGGCGCTCCCTTGCCTCACCGGAAGCGTTCAGGGAGAGCCCTATGCCCGCGTGGGCCCTCCCGTTTCCCAGGGGGATAACCCATCCAAAGAAAACGTCGCTCCAGGGGCCGAAGTCCACCCTCACCAGGTGGTCATCTTCCTTCCAGGAGATCTCTGCCTGGTAGCCCAGGAGGAGGGTGGCTCGCTCCTCCGTCACGAGGGGTCGGATGGAGGAGGTGGCTCCATCTGCCCCCACGAGGACCCGCTGCTCCGTGTTGTTCTTCCAGGCCCTGGGAACGAAGGTGGTACCCTCTGCCACGGCCCTTTCAATCATCCCCCGGAACATCTCGTCCCTGTCCAGGACCCAGGCAACACCCCTGCGCTCCACCGCGAGTTCCTTCTCCCCTGCCGTTATGACCGCCCCGTCGATGCGATGGACGGCGTACTCCTCCAGGAAGGGGTTTTCAAGGAGGGTCTCGTTACTGACGAGGCCGCCACAGACCACGTGGCGCTTTGGGTTCTTCTCGTAGAGGGCGACCCTGAAGCCCTCAGAGGCAAGAACCTCGGCCATCCTCGAGCCGAGCCCGCCCCCTACCACCGTGACCGCGAAAATGCTCAGCTCACCTCCTTGTCCTCACCTCTCGGACTGCCCGTTTCACTCATCATCGCAACATTTAATAACCACGAAGATGTAATAAGGTTGATGGCCTCCCCTGAAGACGAAATTCTCGCCATGGTACAGGAGAAGATAGAGGGCGGGGGGAAGAAACCTCCTAAGAAGGTTCCAGAGCTCGGTAGGGGAGGATTTCCAAATGGTCTCGAGTTGGGGCGGATCTTCGAGGACAGGCGGATCCTCGCCGGGGCCGGAGGCGCCCTGTTATTGATACTCGGCATCGCCGCGTACTTCCTCTTCTTCTCGGCGCCCACATACACTTACAAGTTCGTGGACGCCGAAGGAAACCCGCTCTCGGGTGTGAAGGTCACCTTCATCGTGGACGGGAAGACGGTGGAGAAGACCACGGGACCCGACGGGACCATATCCCTCAAGGGCAAAGAGGTGGACGTGGATCAGGTGTACTACCCTGGCTACACCGCCACGTCCCTGAACCAGGAGGGGGAGAACGAGTACTCCGTGATCCTGGCGCCGAAAACGAAGAAGGTCAGGGTGGAGGCGAAGAGTGGCAGGAGGTACGTGGAGGCCACCATAAAGGTCTACGTGAACGGAGACGAGGTGTTCTCCGACACGGGCACCAGGGTAACAGTCTGTTTCAGCGAGGTGAAGTACAAGGACTGCATCGTGGTCAAGGGTGACGACACCGTCACCTTCAAGGCGACGGCGGAGGGCTACAAGGAGGCCTCCAGAGAGTACAGGGGAGATGACGTGCCCAGCCGCGTAACCCTGAACCTCGAGAAGGTCGAAGATGAGGCCGACAAGAGGGAGTCCCTCGTCCAGAACTATGCCGACCTCATGATCTACGTGAAGTACCAGGGAGATGACGACGTGGTAAACGGAACGATAACTATCGCCCCGGCCTCTTCCATCGGCGGTGGGACGAAGTCCATTTCCATAAAGAGCGGCTACGGTTATATGAGGGTGCCGGTGGGTGCCTACAGGGTCACCTCTGTCGAGGTTTTGGTGGGAGGAAAGGTGGTGTCAGCGGAGGTGGTTAGCGGGAGCTCTTTCACCGTCACCGCTCCCAAGACCACCGTGAACGTGCTCCTGAAGAAGCCCAAGGTAACCTATAACATCACGTTCACCGTAAGGGACGAGAACGGAAACCCGCTTCCTGCCACAGTCCAGCTCAACGTGGGAGGCACGATTCTCCGGAGGACAGCTAACGACGGAGGGGTGGCCAGTTTCGAGCTCAGTAAGGAGGGTTGTGGGACTTATTCCGTGACTTCCGAGGGCTACGAGTCAAA
>JALUER010000031.1 GCA_027043825.1 Microcaldota archaeon | reverse complement strand
CCCTCGGCCCGTTTGATCCCCCATGGGCGGCGTCATTCGATCGTCCGCCACTTCCCCCAGGAGCGTGATCTCCTGAGGTGCATAAGGTTAAGCCAACCTGTAATGGGGAAGGCAAGGGTTAAAAATGTGGCGTTTCCCCGGCATCCATCCTTATCGAGCTACTCGCACTAACTCTGTTAAATATTTTTGCCAACCGTCCCCCTTAAGATCATGGTGCTCCAATATCCTATTATGCTCCTGGGTGTTTCCTTGTCCTTCCTGAGGGACGGGTACAGGAACGTGTGGCTACTGGGGTTCCTGCTCATTCTTGGAGGAATTTCTCTCCTCTTTGGTGCCCACTACGAGGCTGCCACCGTGTACCCGGCGGACGCCAT
Source organism: Microcaldota archaeon (assembly GCA_027043825.1). Lineage (GTDB taxonomy): Archaea > Iainarchaeota > Iainarchaeia > JAADDC01 > JAADDC01 > WANZ01. The sequence goes on along the minus strand of JALUER010000031.1, from coordinate 3,736 downwards.
CACCTGGGGGCTGGGGATTATCTCCCTATTCGTCTTCTCCGCCTACTTCCTGGCCCACGTTAGGTGGATCTCCGAGGTGGTTGGTCATCCGGTGAGCGGTGAGCGGGAGGAGGTCCTCATCCGCTACGCGAAGGTCTTCCTCTTCTTCCTCCTCATGGTGCTCTTCAGCTTCTTCCTGGCGAAGGCCGGCTACGGCTGGCTTTCCCTTATCCTTTGGGTCCTCCTCTTCCTCTACCCGGTAGCGGTGGCCGTGGACGACGTGGGGGAGCTGGACAACATCAGGAGTAGCGTGGAGGCCTGGGTCAGGTCGCCGGGGGTCCTCGTCGAGCTCTTCGTGGTATTCCCGGTGCTCCTCCTCACCGCCTTTGCCCTGGAGGTAACGCTGGGAACCATAGGGGCGGTTCTCTCCCTCCTCATGACCATCTTCTTCACGGTGCCCCTCCTCACCACCATGGCGGCCTTTGCCTATCTACTCCGTTATCCCCTCACCAAGAGGGCACTGGAGCTATAGAACCCGGAAGGAAGAGAACACGTCCATCAACCGATCCCTGTCGGCCCGCTCTACGTTCAAGAACTTCACGTATATGCTTCCTCCTTTCACAAGGGACCTCTTGCGCTTTCCATACTCTTCTATGGCCTCGGAGAGGGAGTTAAGCACGCTCCACGGATCCTTGTTGAGGAGGAAGACCTTTTCGATGTCGACGGTGATGAGGTCCAGAACCCGCCTGTCGGGGACCCTCCCGAAGGAGAAGACGGGTACCTCGGACTTCACCGTCCCAGGTACGTCGTCTGTGGACCAAAGTATGGCACCGGTGGCCTTCTTTATGCGCTCCAGGAACTTCAGGTCCTCTTCCTCCAGGAACGGGGGGACGTAGATGGAGGGCCCCTCCACAAAGGGCCTCTCCACGAGGTAGTTCAGGAGCCCGCTCCACCAGCGCTCCACATCGGTGACCTTCGTGTAGTAGGTGTTGGCGTAGGGGACGAAGGGGTTGAAGACACCCCCGACCTCCACGTAGCCCTCGAAGAGGCCATCCACGAGGGGCCGGGGGAAGAGGTAGAGCACGGCGTACTGGACGAAGATCCTCCCGGCCACCTTGTCCCGGAGGCTTCCTCCCCTCTTCACCATTACAGAGAGATCGTATAGGGGGATACCCAGCCGGGCGTACTTCCTGTAGGCATCTTCCTTCCCGTACTCGATGAGCTTGATCAGGGCCAGCTCCCTTACCAGGGAGGAGGTGATGAAGGTCAGGTTAGACTCCCTTATCTTCCTTTCCACCTCCTTGGCTATCTTCTCTGCCAGGGACTTGGGTATGCCTGTCTCCTTGACGAGTGATTTTACGATTCTCGATCTCCGGAAGGGTTCCTTTCTCAGGTCCGTTCTCCATACAAAGAGGTTCATCTCCCTCCTGAACATCTCGGCCAGCTCTGGGTCTACCTGCTTCAGCACCGTGTATACCCGCTCCTCGTCCACCTCTTCTCCTACCCTCTCCAGAACCTCCGCCACCTCCACGGGGGTAGCACCGAGCTCCAGAAGCTTGCTCCCTATGATGAGGGCGCGCTGGTTCAGGGCCACGAAACATTTTGAGAACCAAACCAAATAAAGCCATTCCTTTCAGTAATACTAACCATGAGAGAAAGGGAGGAGCTGGACCACGTCGACCTGAAGATCCTCAGGATACTGGTGGAAAACGGCAGGGCATCCTACGCCTACATAGCAAAGGAAACAAAGCTATCAGACGTGGCGGTCAAGAAAAGGATCGAGCGGCTCATGAACCGGGGTGTCATAAAGAAGATAACGGCCAAGTTGAGCCGGGAGAAGCTGGGCTACAGGTATACCTTCTTCGTGGAACTGAGAGTGGATCCCACGGAGATCCACCAGGTCTACCGGAAGCTGGCCTCTTTCCCCAGCATCATAGAGGTCTACATCGTGGCGGGGGAGTTCCCCGTCATGGCCAAGGGGATAGGAGAGGACATCGAGGAGCTGAAAAAGCTCATAAAGGAGATAGGAAAGCTGGAAGGCGTCCTGGACGTGAAGACAGCGGTGGCCCTGGAGGGGACCGAAAAGGACATCACCATACCCACGAAGATCAGTCAGCGGGTGCTGGGATGATACTCGTACTGGCCGAGAAGGCCAAGGCCGGGAGGAGGATTGCCGAGATCCTCTCTGGGGGCAGGTTCCGGACCATCAAGCTAAAGAAACACGTCTACTACACCTTTAACCTGAACGGGAAAGAAGTGGTCGTTTTCCCACTTAGGGGGCACGTCATCGACGTGGACTTTCCCAAGGAGTTCTCCCGCTGGAGCCTGAGATCCCTAAAGGCCCTTACCCGGGCCCCCATAGTGAGGAAGGTGAGCGCCTGGGACGTGGTGAGCACCCTGAAGCAGCTGGCCCCCCGGGTGGAGGAGGTCATCATAGCAACCGATGCCGATCGGGAGGGGGAAGCCATTGGCTGGGAGGTGGTGGAGTACATCTTCCGGGGGAAGCCCGTCAGGAGGGCCTGGTTCTCCGCCCTCACCCCCCGGGAAATAAGGAAGGCCTTTTCGAACCTCATCCCACCCAAGGTAAAGCTGGCGGAGGCGGCCTTTGCCCGCCGGGACGTGGACCTCCTCTGGGGCGCGGTCCTCACCAGGGCACTTTCCCTCACTTCCGGCCGAAGGGGCAAGTCGTTTCTTTCAGTAGGTAGGGTCCAGACGCCCACCCTCGCCCTCGTGGTGGAGAGGGAGAGGGAGATAAGGAACTTCAAGCCCCAGACCTACTACACCCTCAAGGGTACCTTCTGTGAGAGGGAACCCTTCGTGGCGGTACACCCGAGGAAGGTCTTCGATAAGAGGGAGGTGGAGGAGCTCCTGGGGAAGGTGAAGTCATCCACCCACGGAAGGGTGACATCCTTCAGGAAGGAAGTGAAGAAGGTCTACCGGCCCGTTCCCCTCGACACCACCACTTTCCTCTCGGAGGCCAACAAGATCCTGGGGATCCCTCCCAAGGAGGCCCTGGACATTGCCGAGGACCTCTACACCAGCGGACTCATCTCATACCCCCGAACCGACAACCAGACCTACCCGCCAGACCTCCCCTTCTCCTCCATCCTCTCGAAGCTCCGGAGGATCCCCCAGTACCGGCCCTTCGTAGAGAAAATAACGCCTCCCTATTCCCCTTCCCGGGGCAAGAAGACGGAGGACCACCCGCCCATCCACCCGGTGGACGTCCCCTCTTCACCCCTCCCCGAGAAGCACGCCAAGGTCTACGACCTCATCGTTCGGCGCTTCCTGGCCACCCTTATGGAGGACGGGCTCGTGGAGGTAAAAAAGGCAAGAATCGACGTGGCGGGGGTTCCCTTCGAGGGGGAGGGAAGAAGGGTGGTGAAGAAAGGATGGATGGAGGTATACCCGGTTAGGGTGGACGAGAAGCCCCTACCCGACCTGGAAGAGGGTGAAACGGTGAGGGTTCTCGGGGTGAAGTTAGAGAAGGGGAAGACGAAGCCGCCCTCCCGGTACTCCCCCGGGGAACTCGTGAAGAAAATGGAGAGCCTGGGGCTGGGAACCAAGGCCACCAGGGCGGAGATCGTGGCCAAGCTCTACAGGAGGGGCTACATAACCGGGAGGAAGCGGGTAAGGCCCACCCCACTGGGGGAATTGGTCTACGACCTGTTAAAGGAGTTCGCCCCCGCCATCGTCACCCCGGAGCTCACCTCGAGACTGGAGCAACACATGGAGGAGATAGCCCAGGGAAGGAAGG
>JALUER010000030.1:3857-4214 GCA_027043825.1 Microcaldota archaeon | reverse complement strand
GTAGGTCCTGCTGGCAGGTTTGGGCCCCGCTACGGTCTCAAGATACGGAACTTAGTAAAGAAGATTGAAGAGGTGCAGAAGGCTAAGCATGTTTGCCCTGTATGTGGATCTAAGGCCGTGAAGAGGGTAAGCACCGGTATCTGGAAGTGTATGAAGTGCGGGGCGGTCTTTGCTGGAGGGGCCTACGTACCCCGGACCATTGTAAAGAGGGAGGTTGACCGGATCATCGCCTCAAAGGTGGGAGAATGACCTACTACTGTCCCCGCTGCAAGAGGGAGTTTGAGGAGTTCCCCAGGGGTGTGGTCCGGTGCCCCTACTGTGGTAGCAGGATCATCCTCAAGGTCCGACCACCTGTCG
>JALUER010000030.1:0-3847 GCA_027043825.1 Microcaldota archaeon | reverse complement strand
AAGGGGAACATCGCCGACATGGTAGACCTGGCGTACCGACAAGGCTTCTTCCGGCTCCTCATAGTCGGTGAAACCAAGGGGAACCCTTCCATCATCCGCTCCATCGAGGTGTGGAAGGTTCCCCGCTGGGGGATAGAACTATACATAACAGGCGTTCAGCTCTGCCGAGAGATTGGATGTGGAGAGAACGAAGGAGACTACGTGAGGGTTTCTGGGGAGATCTATGAGGAGCCCCTACGGAAGATCTTCGAGTACCCGGTGAACGAGGGGGAAGAGGTGCTCCTTAGAGAAGAGAAGACCCTTGTACACTTCCTCTACGAGGACAAGGTGGTAGGTCCTGTCTTTCGGATCCGTGGGTGGAACGAGATACCTGAAAAACTGAAGAGGCAGGCGAAGATGTATGTACAGGGCGAGGATTGAGGTGGAAGCGAAGCACCCAGAGGCCGTCTACGACGCCCTCCTCCCGGAGTCTGGAAAGGGCAGGCGCTTCTCATCCAGGGTGTTCCTGGAGGGGGAGAGAGTGGTGGTAGAGGTAGATGCGGCGGATGTCACCGCCCTACGGGCCGCCCTCAACTCCTACCTGAGGCTCATTGTCCTCCTCTCGGACCTCGAGGAAGGGCTATAAGATCCTCCCCTCATATTGTGGCGGTGAGAACATGGAGCTACCCGAGTCCGTACAGAAGGACCTGATCCAGTACCAGGCGTTACAGGGGCAGCTGAACGCCCTATCCAATCAGATAGCAACCCTCAAGGTGGAGATGGAGATCCTCAGGGAGGCCAAGAAGCAGGTAGAGGAGTCGGAGGGAGAGGTCTACAAGGCCGTGGGGCCCGTCCTCGTCAAGAAAAGCAAGGAAGATGTGCTCAAGTGGATAGACGAGCGCCTCGAGACCCTCGATATAAAGGTAAAGTCCCTGGAGAAGAAGGCCAAGTCCATAGAGAACACCCTCCTCGCCTTGAAGAAGAAGATAGAGGGAGCGCTAAGCTCCCTACAGGGAGGAGGAGGCGGTGCGGTCTCTGGATGACCTCCTCTCCCACCTTCTCTCCCTGAAGCGCCCCTTCGTTGTTGGCCACGAGTCAGCAGACCCGGACGCCGTGGGAGCGGCCGTGGCAGTGGGAGAACTCGTCGGGGCCCCCATCGGGTTTCCTTCCCTCTCAAGGGAAGGTAAACTTCTTCTCAAGCATTTGAGTGTTCCCTACGAGCTCTCCCCCAACTTGGAAGGTAAAGACGCGGTGGTGGTGGACACCAACAACGTTGAGATGTTGGGAGGTGTATCCCTGGAGGGGGCCTCCTCCGTGACAGTGATAGACCACCACTCCTCCCCTCCCACCATCCAGGGAGCCCTCTTCATATTCCCGGAGTTCTCCTCCACCTCGGAGATAGTCTGCAAACTTTTCCGGGTGGCAGGGAAAACACCCAGCGAGAAGACGAGGTTTGCTCTCCTGTCTGGCATCCTCTTTGACACCAAGAACCTTCTCTTCGCCGGAAAGGACACCCTCGACTGCGTGTCCTGGCTCCTCCCAGAGGGTAAAAAGCTTGTAGACGTGACAGAGGTATTTGAAGGATCTGAGGACGTCTCAGAGAGGATAGCCAAGCTCAAGGCCCTGAGAAAGGGAAGGATAATAAGGTATGGAGACTTCCTGGTGGCGGTAGTGGACTCGGGCTCCTTTGAGGCCTCGGTGGCCACCACCCTCGTGAAGGCCGGGGCAGACGTGGGAATAGCCCTCACCGAGGAGAAAAGCATCGACAGGATGAGCATAAGGGTGTCTCGTAGGGCCCAGAGGATGGGCATATCCGCCCTGGAGCTCGTAGGGGGAGAGTCGGGCTGTGGCGGTCACCCGACAGCGGTGGGCTGTAAGTTCCCTCCTGGTGAGGGGAGAAGGGTCGCCGAGAGGGTCCTGGAAAGGCTATTTGCCCGCCTGAAGGACGTCCTGGGGGATTCGGTAATCCGCGAATACTAACAGGTCAATCATTATAACCTTTCCCCGTCCCGTTTAGATGGTGCCCGGGCTGGAGGAATTAAAAAAGACGGAGCTTCCGAAAATAAAAAAAGAGATCGAAGAAGCCTTCGGCCTCCTCTCCCCAGCCAACCGCTTCGAAAGGCTCATTCTGGAGGTCCTGAAGGACTACACGCTCAACCAGGAGGACTTCCTGAGGCCTGTTCTCACCATCCTCGGTCACCGGGCCCTGGAGGGGGACGAGGAAGACGTGCGGAAGGTGGCAGCAGCCTTCCACTTCCTCCACGCCTCCTACCACATACAGGACGACGTAGTGGACCTGACAGAGGAGAGGAAGGGACGCCCCTCCTTCTGGAAGAGGATGAAGGGTGAGTTGGAAGCCTTCGGTCACCTGAAGGACCACTTTACCTACTCTATCGGCTTCATAGGGGGGAACATAGCCAAGCTGCTGGCCCACCGGATGGTCCTGGAGGCGGACATTCCGTCCAAGAGAAAGCAGAGGATCCTTGACCTCATAGAGGAGGTTGACCTCTGTGCCAACTTCGGGGAGTACGGGGAGCTCGTACAGACATCCCTCAATCCTTCTGCCCTCGCCGAGAAAGACATACTGAGGGTATACGAGTGTCTCACAAGGTACTGGATCTACGGAGCCCTGGCGGCGGGGGCCCTGGTGGCTGGAGAGAACGGGGAGGTCTACAGGGACTTTGGGGTGCCCCTCGGGGTCGCTGCCCAGCTCATAAATGACCTGCACGATGTCTTCGGTGAAGGTGCCCGCTTCGACGACATCAAGGAAGGGAGGGTTAGTCTCCTGGTATGGTACGTATACCACAACGGGGATCAGAAGGCCACGTCGGCACTGGAAAAGTACTTCGGGAGGGAGAGGCTCAGCGAGAGGGACAAGGAAGAGATAAGGAGGATCTTCATCGAGAGCGGGGCAAGAGACTACGTAAGGGAAAGGGCCAGGGAACTCATAGCCACAGCCCGGGACGCCATAAGGGAACTCCCCATAGACCCGGATTACACCGAGGCCTTCGTGGACCTGACCGATCTCTTCTCCCGGGAGCTACCCCATTAAACTTTCCGCCACCCCTTCTTCCCGTGAAGACCTACTATATAGAGACCTATGGCTGCGTGGCCAACAAGGTGGACAGCGAGATCATTAAAGGTAGTCTGGAGAAGGCCGGCTGGAGGGAGGTCGACGACCCGACCAGGGCCGACGTAGTTCTCATCAACACCTGTGCCGTGAAGACCAAGACAGAAGAGCATATGGTCTCCCGTATAAAGAAGTTCCTCCCCAAAGACCCCGTTGTCATCGGCTGCCTGGCCGACGTGAACCCGGAGAGGCTGAGGAAGCTGGGGGTGAAGCACCTCTTTGGTCCTACGAGGTACCGGGAGCTGGGGGGTTTCCTCGGAGTGGAGATCCCCGACGTGAAGGCAGGGGTGCCCAAGAAGCGGGAGAAGAACCTCGTAGCATCAATCTACATAGCCGAAGGCTGCGAGAGCGCCTGCACTTACTGTGCAACGAGGATAGCTCGCAGGAGAACGAGATCCTTTCCCCTGGAGAACATCGTCAGGGAAGTGAAGGAAGCCGTGGAGGAGGGGAGGAAGGAGATAAGGCTTACAGGCCAGGACACCGGCGTCTACGGCCTCGACACGGGGAGCTCCCTGGTGGAGCTCCTCTCGGAGATCCTGGAGAGGGTTCCGGGTGACTACAGGATAAGGGTGGGGATGATGAGCCCCGAGCACGCCATCAGGCTCGTGGACGAGGGGTACCTGGACCTCTTTGAAGACCCCCGCCTCTACCTCTTCTTCCACCTGCCCGTCCAGTCCGGCAACGAGAGGATACTCCGCCTCATGGGGAGGAAGTACACTCCAGAGGACTTCAGGGAAC
>JALUER010000029.1:2503-4371 GCA_027043825.1 Microcaldota archaeon | reverse complement strand
TACTTCTTCTTCGCCGAGGATCTACACCCGGAGAATGCCTTTTACAAGGTGGTGGGCAGGGCCCTCTTCGACCACTTCGACCTGCGGTCCTCCTTCGTTTTCAGTTCCTACTACCTCTTCCCCGAGGACGTCGTTCGCTCTGCCTATGTGGGCATCCCCGTCGTAGGATCCACCAAGGGAACGACGGACCTCGCCACCGCCGTGGCCCAGTCCCTGGGCATAACGATCCTGACGGTGGGCCTGGACGGCATCCACATCTTTTCCCACCCCTCCCGCATCCAATAAAATACTTCTCTCCCTTTTCATAGGGTGGTACAGGAGAAGTGGAAGACGGTTGCCCTCTTAACAGGTACCCAGATAGGAGCTGGCGTCCTGGGCCTTCCCTACGCCATAAAGGGCCTGGGTTTCTTCTGGGGAACCACCGCCATTCTTCTCGCCAGCCTCCTGACCTATATAACGGCCCTCTTCCTGGTGGACGCCCTCTACCGTACTAATCCCAACTACCACCTCTTTGAACTGGTGGAGCACCACTATGGACCCATCGGTAGCTACCTCTTCACCCTCTTCATCCTCATATCGGCCTACGGCGCCATGACCGCCTACCTGGTGGGCATGGGCGAATCAATCCAGTACTTCATACACGTCAGCGCCGTGATCGACGCCGTAGTTCTTTGGGCACTCCTTTCCTATACGATCTATGCCGGAATCCGCCTTTCTTCCGATGTGGAGTCTGCTGGAACCTTCCTCCTCGTCCTCCTGTTCCTCATAACCATTCTCTGGGCTATACCTTTCATCAAGCCCTACCACGTCCCCATAAGTGCCCAGAACCTTTCCCTCTTCTTCACCGCCGTCAGCGTATCCATATTTGCCTTCTTCATCCACCTCATCATCCCCGAGGCAGTCAGAAGCCTAAGGAACAAGAAGGAAGTGGCCGAGGCCCTAGGCATAACCTTCCTCATATCCACAACGATCTACATACTTTATTCCCTGGCAGTAATTGGCGTTTTGGGGGATAAAACCCCTGAGATATCCATCTTTGGCCTGGTTCCCATCTTTGGATCCATCTTCGGCCCCATCGCCTACCTCATACCCCTTCTGACCATGCTAACATCCTTCATCGGCGTGGGTCTGGGCTCCATGGACATGCTCTCGGAGTTCATCCGGAAGAAGTACATCTCTGCCTCCATCGTTCTTGTTCCGCCCCTCCTCATGTACCTCCTCCACGTCAGCTTCTTCCAGTCCCTGGTTTTCGGAGCCGTGGGCCTTATACTAGCTGGCGGGATCGTACCTTCCCTCCTGGTCCTTACAATGAAAAGAAGAAGGGTAGTAAGCTATCGGGTCTGGCTGGCGGGCCTGACACTCTTTATCTTTACCCTGATCCTCATATGGGAACTCTTTGAATACCTTTAACCCTTTATTAGTCTGAACCTGGGTGGCTCCAGCCACTGGGAATGACAGCGGGGGCACTTGGTAGGTATATGTAGAGACGGCTCAAACTTGTAGCCGCACTTCTTGCACCTGGCTGGAACGATCTCCATCTTGTAGCCCTTCCTCTCCATGGCCTCCGCTATCCTTGGAAGATCGCCCTTTATCGTTTCGGCGTCAATGTGGAGGATGGCGGACATCTCCTCCACGGAGAGAGGCCTGTCAGTATCGATGAGGAGTTCTATTATCTTCTGACGGCGGCTCAGTCCCATGTAGGAATCCAGGTAGGAACGGTTTAATAGAGAAGCCCCTTATTATAGCGTGGTCCCCGAGAACGTCAAGAAGACCTACGAGGAGATCCGCTCCCTCAAGGTACAGGGAGCCCGCAACGTAGCCGAAAGGGCAGTATCTGCCATATACACCCTCCTCTTCGACGACACCCC
>JALUER010000029.1:0-2493 GCA_027043825.1 Microcaldota archaeon | reverse complement strand
GTCCAGCAGACCCACCGAACCGGCCCTACGCTCTGCCATGGCCTACGTCCTCAGGAAGATGATGGAGCACATGGATCTCCCTGATGACATCTTCCGGGAGGCCCTGAAGCACGATCTGGAGAAGTTCGGGCAACACATGGATGAGATTAAGGAACGGATTGGAGAGATAGGTAGCAAACTCATAGAGGACGGCTATACCATCATAACCCACTGCCACTCGTCCACCCTCATGGAGGTATTCCGGCGGGCAGCCCAGGAAAAAGACTTTACGGTCGTCGTCACCGAGACCCGGCCCCGCTACCAGGGCAAACTAACCGCCCGGGACCTCCTGGAGGCAGGGGTGAAGGTCGTCTACGTGGTTGACTCAGCCGCCCACTACTACATGAAGAAGGCAGACCTCTATATGACGGGGGCCGATGTGGTGACCGCCGACGCCCGGATCATAAACAAGATAGGCACCGCCCTCATCGCCCTCTCCGCAAAGCACTACGGTGTTCCCTACTATGTGGCCGTCTCCTCCCTGAAGTTCGACCCCACCACCATCCTGGGAAGGCGGGAGATCATAGAAGAGCGGGACCCCTCGGAGGTTATAGATCCCTCGGAGCTCCCCGGAGCCGTTATAAAGAACCCAGCCTTCGACACGGTAACCCCGGATCTCATATCCGGAATCATATCCGAGCTGGGCGTTTACTCCCCCTACGTCTTTGTCAGCATGCTATCCCAGGACAGGACCATCGACCCGGAACTGGAAAAGCTCCTCTCATTCCTTACCCTCGGATAGAACCTCCTCCACCCACCTTCTTATCATCTCCATGACGTAGGGATTCGTAAAGGCCACCACCACGTACTCCCTCTGGGGGTTCCCGAGGGGATTCAGGGGGATGAACAGAACATCCGGCGTAAGGACGAAGTCCACAGGGCTCCTGTAGGAAACATCCCCAATTCCCTTCAATATCCTCTCACTCTCCCGGGTGTAGCCAACGATGGTGGGACTCTTCACGGACTCCTTTATTATCTTTACTACGTCGTCTACGGATCCTGCCTTGAAAATGTAGTTCTCTCCACTCTTCCTCTCCTCCGAGAGGGCTGGAAGAAGGTGCTTCAGCGTCTCTACCTCTACCTTTAGCCTCTCTACCTCCCTCCTCTTCTCCTCATAGAGCTTGTCCAGGAGCCCGTCGGGATCTACGATGGCAAACCGGAGGGGGCGAGTTCCGATCTCCGCGAGAACACCCTTCTTAACGAGGGATTTTAACACCTCGTAGGCCTTGGTCCTTGGGATCTCTGCATACTTGGAGACCAGCTTCACATCAGCCTCCTTCAGCCTCAGAAGAGCATATATGACCTTGGCCTCGTACTCCCTGAACCCAAACTTCTTGAGGGTCTCCACCGCGTGCTCGTCCACTATCCTATTTTCCAGGGTGAAGCCTAAAAGAAAGACCTACCATCTTCCTACCATGGAGGACACGATCCAGTTCATCGGGAAGCACGGAAATTGGGTCGTCGTGAAGAAGACGAAGCCCCACGAGAACAGTCCATTGGAGAACGCCCTCTTCCTCTCGGGAATTTTGGACACCATCTATGACAGGTTGGAGGACTATCTCCATGAGAGCTTTGACTTGGGGCCCCTGGACGCCACCGTGGACGAGATTGTCAAGGGGAAGAGAGCCTCCGCCAACCTCATCGGCGAGGTGGTCTCAGCCGTCAACGGCCCCAAAGTGAACAGAGTAATAAACGACCTACTCCAGAACCTCGATGACTCCTTCCAAAAGAAGGAGAGGGAAGCGATTAAGACCCTCTTGAAGGCCTATGCCCTCCGACGAGCCTTCAAGGCCCTGAAACTGAAGGTGGACTACTCCATAGCCTCTGAGGAGATGAAAAAGGGCCTGAAGAAGTTCAAGGGGAAGGGTCGTTAATATGTACTCTACCGCTTTACTAGTCCATAAGAATTTCAGTTTCAAGATGGATACGCACTTTTTAACACTTCCCCTACTCTTTTCAACCAGGCCATAAACTGGGGCCGTGGTGTAGCCTGGCCTAGCATACGGGCTTGGGGTGCCCGCGACCCGGGTTCGAATCCCGGCGGCCCCATCATGGGGCTTCGCCCCTATAACCCCATTTCCGGGGTGATCATCGCTACCGCTCGATCACCCGTCAAAGGATGATCTTGGGGTTTCGAAAGGGGTGAAACCCCTTCGCGGGACAACTATCCCTGCACCCTGGGATAGGGTGGTCTTCAACTCCATTCGACCACCCTCTCAGGAGCTTATCTCCACCGAAGAATCTGGTGATCGGGCGTGGCCCGAAGGGCCACCTGTGTGGTCGACCGAGCGACAGCGAGTGCCGGCCTCACACGCGGAACAACCTGGAGGGTGTTCGAGCGGAGGCGAAGAACACCCTACACTCGCTCCACCGAAGAATTCGGTGCCGGGGTGGCCGAGTGGTTAAGGCGCCGGCCTGCTAAGCCGGTGGGGGCAACCCCGCGTGGGTTCGAAT
>JALUER010000028.1 GCA_027043825.1 Microcaldota archaeon | reverse complement strand
CTCCTCGCCCGTCACGACACAAATTTAGAGAGCAACAGTATTTAGGGGTTGTGCCCGCCCCCGCAAGCCGGGGTTCCTCGAGCCGGCTGACCACCGGTTCTCATTCCGGCAGGGCGTGGGGCGGGCCTCAGACCTTCCACGCATCATCACGATTCAGCACTGCTGTCGGTCATCACGGCAAGGTTTTTGTAGGTAAAAACTTCTTATCTTCCTTGTGGAAGAAGTAGAGAGAAGCTACCATGAAAGGGGACGGAAGGTGGCCCGCCTTGTAGTTCCCCTCCTAATAAAGATCCTTGAAGAGCACCAGAACCCGCTGATCGTCGGGATCGGTGGGGACTCAATACCCATCCTTCTTGCCCACAGACACCTCAGGGAAAGGGGGTACGGGGGAAGAGTCGTCTTCCTCCCCGTTTCCAGGGAGAACGAGGCGGACAGGTTCTTGAAAAGGGTCTCGGACCTCTTCAGAAACTTCCCAGAGAGGTACAGGGATCTAATCAAGCAAGCTCTGCGCTCCTCTCCGAGGAGGTTCAGGGAGCACCTGGAGAAGATAGCAGAGACCTCCAGAGACCACGACGCAATAGTGGTGGTGGACGCAGGTCTGAGGGGGAGGCACGCGGTGCCCCTGAAGCTCGTCCTGGAGTCCATGGGAGTAAGGCCCGTGAAGGTGGGCATAGTGAACCTGGTTAGGGAGGGGAAACTCCAGGAGCTCGTCGACTACTACGTCAATGAGGGCGAGAAGGCGAGGGACGAGAACTCACACATCGAGGGATTTCCCCAGTTGGCCCCAGAGTACAGGGGAGGGTACCTGGAACCTGCAAAGTTGGAGGAATTGATGCGTAGATACACCAGGAACAGCAAGAACTGGGAGGAGTTCAAAAGGGGTTTAAAGGAGGGGATTGAAGAATTACTTGATGAAGCAGGTCATCCTCGTCAGGACGGACATAAGGATGGGGAAGGGTAAGACCTGTGCCCAGGTGGCCCACGCCTCCTTGGAGGCCTACAAGAAGGCCCTTAGGGAGCGGCCCGAGTGGGTGAGGGAGTGGGAAGCAGAGGGGTCGAAGAAGATCGTTCTTAAGGTCGGGAGCGAGAAGGAGCTTCTGGAGCTCTACGAGAAGGCATCCAAGGAAGTTCCTGCCACAATAATAAGGGATGCGGGGCTGACCCAGGTTCCGCCGGGAACCATAACGGCCGCTGGCTTTGGTCCAGCCCCCGACGAGATAATGGAGAAGTTCTTTGGTCACCTGAAGCTGATGTAAGTTTTTAGTTACTATGTTAACGATTGTTAATTATGGAGTGGAGCTGTGAACGGATATTCTGGGAACTACTACCATCTCTCAGGCGTTACATGGCAAAAGAGATGAGGAAGCGGGGATACAAGGTCACCGAGATAGCGGAGGCCCTCCACACCACAAAGTCTGCGGTATCCCAGTACTTAAAGGGTAAGAGGGGAGGAGAACTGGAAAACTGGATGAAAGAGATCGCAAACAGGTACATAGACAGGGGCTGCATCGACCTTGTAGACCTAATCTCCGAGATCGTCCATCACCCAAAGTTCAAGGGGTGGAAGTGTGGTTAAGGAAGACTTTCCCATCCTCCAGGACATCGTTTACCTGGACAACGCTGCCACCACCCAGAAGCCTCTACAGGTCATTGAGGCCATCCGGAACTACTATCTTCTACACAACGCCAATATACACAGGGGCGTTTACCCACTTGCAAGGAAGTCCACCGACCTCTACGAAGAAGCACACCGGGTGGTGGCAGGTTTCATAGGTGCACGCGCAGAAGAGGTTGTATTCGTAAGGAACACCACTGAAGGACTCAACTTAGCATCCCACCTACTTGAACCCCTTGTTAGAGCGGGGGATAACATTGTAGTGACGATATCGGAGCACCACAGCAATCTGTTACCCTGGTGGAGGTTAGCCCGTAGACGGGGGGCCAGGCTAAGGATAGGGATGGTCAGGGAGGACGGATCCATCGACGAAGAAGATGTCATTTCAAAAATCGATGAGAGCACCAGGATAGTAGCAGTACAGCACGCGTCAAATGTAACTGGTTATATAACCGACGTAAGGAAGATTGTGAAGCAGGCGAAAAAGGTCGGGGCCGTGGTTGTTCTCGACGGCGCCCAGAGCGTTCCTCACGTACCAATAGACGTAAATGGGTTAGGGGTCGATATCCTGGCTTTCTCTGGCCATAAAATGCTGGGCCCGATGGGGATTGGGGTGCTGTGGGCAAGAAAAGAGATACTGGAAGAGGCAGAGCCCTTCTTGCTCGGAGGAGACATGATTAAAGAGGTGCACTATACGAACGGGGAAATCGTACCCCTGTGGAACGAGCTGCCCTGGAAGTTCGAGGCAGGTACGCCCAACGTGGCAGGTGCAGTAGGCCTGATGGAAGCAATAAGGTACCTGGAACGCTTTGGTATGGAGAAAATACTGCCCCACGAGAAGAAGTTGGCAACCGCTACTGCAGAAGGTCTCGAGGACATGGGGTTCAACGTTATAGGAGGAGAAAGGAGAGGAGGGGTAGTTGCCTTCTGGAAAGAGGACATCGACCCGCACCTCCTGGCATATAGGCTTGGGCAGAAAAAGGTATGCGTGAGAAGCGGTTACCACTGCGCCCAGCCCCTACACGAAGTTCTCGAAGTGAGGGGCTCTATCAGGGCGTCCTTTTATTTATATAATGACGAGGACGACGTAGAAAGATTCTTTGAAGCCCTAAGGGAGGTGGTAAGGTGATAGAGGTAGACCTGAGAAGGGCCGGAAGTGGCTGTATGGACAATCCGGTGGCTGTACTGAGCGCCTACATCGAGAGGAAGCTTCCCCTGAAAATACTGGTAACAGAGGAGTACCGACCCCTCGTGAAGGAAATACTGGAGATAGGAGGTTACACCATAGAAAGGGAGGAAAAGGCCAGGGGATACTACATCCTGTTAGCCCAGGTGAAGACATCTTCGACGGTAGCGAAGGGGGCTTTTCCCCTTTAAAAACCCTGCTCCCCATCCCCTCCTACCATGTGGAAGGACTTCGTGATGAAGTGGAAACCCAAGGTCGACGAAAAGCTCGTGGAGTTCTTCAAGGGAAAGGAAGACCTGGCAAGTCGCTTCAAGGACATTAACGAGAGGGCTCTCTCCTTTGCCGAGGACTTCACGGTATCTGGAGGAAAGCGCGTGAGGCCCATACTCTTCCTGGCAGGCTACATCTCCCAAGGAAAGGAACCGGACGACTCTATACTGAAGGTAGCAGCAGCCATCGAGCTCATCCATTCCTTCCTCCTCATCCACGACGACATCATGGACAAGGACGAGGTGAGGAGGGGTAAACCCACCGTATGGAAGCGATTCGAAAACGCGGGCTTTGACCGTCACACCGCTTATTCCATGGCCATAACCACAGGAGACCTTGTCTACACATATGCCCTCCAGCTGGTACTGGAATCGGGGCTTCCCTGGGAAATGAGGGAGGTTGTTCTCAGGAACATGCTCCGGACGGTGGAGGACACAGGCTATGGTCAGAACCTGGACGTATATTTCCCCACAAAGCCTGTGGAGGAGGTATCTCCCGAAGACGTCATGCTCGTTTACAAACAGAAAACTGGCTACTACACCATTGTCTTCCCCCTCACCACTGGTGCAGAAATTGCCGGGGCAGATAAGGGCACCCTGGAGGCCCTCTCAGACTACGGCCTAAAGGTGGGGATCGCCTTCCAGGTCCACGACGACATACTGGGGGTCTTCGGCGATCCAGAAAAGACGGGCAAGCCTGTGGGCAATGACATAAGGGAAGGAAAGAGAACCATCCTCGTCCTGGAGGCCTACAGGAGGGGCTCTCCCGAGGACAAGGAGATCATAAGGAGGTACCTGGGAACGGACGACGAAGAGGGTATAAAGAAGGTCATGGAAGTAATAGAAAGGACCGGGGCCCTGGACTATGCGAAGGAACTGGAAAGGAACCTGGTGGAGGAGGGGAAGAAGGCCCTGGAGAAGGCAAAGATCAGTGAGGAAATAAGGACGTTCCTCAAGGAGTTCGCCGACTACCTGATAACAAGAGAGAAGTGATTTCTTCCAACACCTCCTCCCTATTTTCTTCTGTCAACCAGAAGAGTCTGGCGCCGAGCCGCTGGGCCCATTCCCTGGCAATCCTCCTGTGGACGGTGCCCACGAAGATATCTACCCTCCTGACAGCGCCCTCGACGGAGGGGGCAAAGGAAGGGTGGAGGAGCTCCATGGGACCGATCTCATCCACATAGACCAGGCCTTCACACCCCTCCAGCCAATTGACTAACCGTTCTACACCCTTCAAGTTTACCGAGTACTTCCCCATCCTCGGGGGCGTTTCTCCGATCCTCGCCAGAACCACCCGCTCCCCAGTGACGACGTTCACTCCATCGAAGCCGACCCTGCGCCCTCCTTCCCGTACCTCCTC
>JALUER010000027.1 GCA_027043825.1 Microcaldota archaeon | reverse complement strand
CTCACCAGTCTCCAGTATGATAGAGGGGCGGATGGTGACAGGGGGAACGGGGAGGACGGTGAGGATGAGCCACTCAGGCCTGAACTTCTGGGGGTTGAAGCCGAGGTATTCCAGGTCCTTGTCGGGGATCTTCTCGAAGCGCTCCCTTATCTCAGTGGGCCATATCCTCTTCTCTCCCTCTTCGGTTATCTCGAAGAAGTTGGCGGGCTTCTCGAACTTTATCTTGGGCTTCTCGAAACCGCAGTGGGGACACTTCCTTACCTCAGAGGCCTTCTTCACGACGTACTTGAACCGCTTCTTGGGGGGAAGCTTCTTTGCCCTTTGTAGTGCTTCATCGGAGAGCATGATGCGGCCACACTTGGGACAGGTAGCCTGAAGGAACGCCTCCACGTACTTCACGTACTCGGTGTGGATGACGGGGCGCACGAGCTCTATCCTTCCAAAGTGACCGGGGCACTTGTTCATCTTCTGGCCACAGGTCTTACAGCGTAGCCCAGGGTCCACTACGCCCATCCGGGGGTCCATTAGGCCTCCTTCGATGGGAAAGCCGTCCGCGTCGTAGGTCTCGGGTATGGTTACCTCTACCACGCTCATCTTCCTTATCATCTCAGGGGAGAGGATCCCGAACTCGATGCCCCCTATGGTCTTTTTACCTGCCATGTTCTCACGCCTTGTCCTTCAGTATTAACTTCGGGTATATCCCGAGGGACTTGAGCTCATCCAAGAGGAGCTTAAAGGCATAGGACACCTCCACCTCGTGGACCTTTGTGGATCCACAGACGGGGCAGTACCTCTTCTTTCTGATGGCGTCGTCAATGCCGATGTTTCCGCAGACCTCGCAGACGAGGATCTTCGTCTTGTCGGACTCTTCCACGAGCCTTTCGTACAGCGTCATGGCGGCGCCGTGACCGATGAGGGTATCCCTCTCCATCTCGCCGAAGCGGATACCTCCTTCCCTGCTCCTACCCTCGGTGGGCTGGCGGGTGAGGATCTGGACGGGCCCCCTCGCCCTGGCCTGGTACTTCTGGGAGACCAGGTGCTTGAGCCGCATGTAGTATATTGGCCCCATAAAGATGTCTGCCTCGATCTCCTCGCCTGTCTTTCCGTCGTAGAGGAGCTCCTTCCCCGTCTTCCTGAACCCGTGGGCCCTGAGCACCTTCTCGAACTCTTCAGGTTCCATTCCCTCTCCCATGGTGGCGTCTACCTCGTCCCATCCCTCGAGGGCGGCAGCCTTGGCACCCAGGGCCTCCAGCACGAAGGAGACCGTCATCCTGGATATGAACGCGTGGGAGTTGAAGACCAGGTCTGGGGTTATGCCGTTGGGGGAGAAGGGCATGTCCTCCTGGGGTACGATCATACCGATGACTCCCTTCTGACCCATCCGGGCGGCGAACTTGTCCCCTATCTCGGGGATCTTCTCCTGCCTGAGCTTGATCTTGATGAGCTTGCTCCCGTTCTCGTCGGAGGTTATCATGACGGTGTCCACGTAGCCCTCCTCATCGGGTCTAACGAGGACCGAGTTCTCCCTCCTCTTTTCCTCCATGATACCGAAGTGGGCCACGTCCTCCAGGAACCTGGGCGGAGAGGTTCTTCCAACGAGGGCGTCCCCTCCCCTCACGTAGGTCTCGGGTATGGCGATGCCGTCCTCCCCCAGCGCGTGGTAGGTCTCCTCGCCCAGGTACCCGCTCACGTTTTCGTCGGGGATCTCGAAGCGGTCCTTCTGACCACCGGGGTACCTCCTCTCCACCGCCTCGTAGGTCCTAAAGAAGACTGCCCTGTAAAGGGCCCGCTCGATGGAATCCTTGTTCATGATGATGGCATCCGTCATGTTGTATCCTTCCAGGGGCATTACCGCCACCACGATGTTCTGTCCATAGGGGCGATGATCCAGGTGGGCGTACTTGAAAACCTTTGTCTTGACGAGGGGTTTCTGGGGGTAGTAGAGGACGTAACTCATGGTGTCGGTTCGGATACGGAAGTTGGAGGCGTAGAGCCCTAAACCCTGGTCCCCCATCTTTGAGCCGTGGAGCAGACGGGTGGTGAGGTTCTTCTCGGGCCAGGGGATGAGGTTCACTCCAAAGCCCAGGACTACTGCCGGGTGGATCTCCAGGTGAGTGTGCTCGGGGGTTAGCTCCTCTTCCGAAGTGGCTATGTAGGCGTTCTCTTCCTCTTCCGGGTCCAGGTACTCGATGACGCCCTGCTTCACCAGCTGCTCCCAGGTGAGCTTCCCCTCCTTGAGCATCTTCAGGTGGGTTTTCGTGAGGAGGGGCTTCCCGTTCTTTACTACAATGAGGGGGCGGGACAGCCTCCCGGCGTCGGTGTAGATGTAGACCTCGTTGGTGTTCTCATAGTAGGTGATGGAAACGGTGTAGGGAATCTGACCGCTTCTCCTCCTCTTCCTGAACTCTTCCACGAGCTTTTTAGGATCGGGGTGGAAGCCCAGGAGCCTACCGTTAACGTAAACCTTTGCCTCCTTCATCCTACCACCGTGGAAACACCCAACTTTCTCAATAGCCTTTCGATCCGCTCAGGATCAGAGGCCTTGGTAGTTCTGGCCAGGAGGGCAAAGTGCTTCACCAGACCACAGGCCTGGCCTTCAGGTGTTTGGACAGGGCAGAAGCGACCGAAATGGGTACCGTGAACCTCCCTGGCCTCGAAGTTCTTCCTCTTCTTGGATAGGGGTGACTTCACCCTGTGGAGCTCGTAGATGGGGGCGATGAAGTTGGTCCTGTTGAGTATCTGGGAGACACCCGTTCTCCTGTTGGGCCAGGTACCCGTGTTCATGGCGAAGTAGACGGCGTCGGTGAAGGCACCCGGCCGGACGATGGTCTGGAGCCTTATCCTCTTCCTCCTGGTAAGGGTCCTCTCCACCTGGAAGCGGATGTCCCGGATGAGGGCCCTCAGGGCAAAGACGAAGAGGGTCTCCATGAGCCTGCCCGCCAGCTCAATTCTCTTGTTGGCCAGGTGATCCTTGTCGTCCACGGGCCTCAGGTTGTAGTAAACTTCCGAGGTTCTCTCGGCCATACGGATGAGGAAGTAGCCCTTGGCCTTCCTGTGCTCGGGGTCCGTCCCTATGTGGGGGAGGAGGAAGTTGTCGATGACCTCCTGGGCGCGCCTCAGCTGGTACTCCCTTATCTGGCCTGGGGCCACCTGACGACCGATTATCTCCAGGGCCGCTTCCTCAGTCTTGACGTCGGACTGTTCCAGGTTGAGCAAAACGTCGTTGACGACCTCTTTCTCCCCTATGAGGGCG
Source organism: Microcaldota archaeon (assembly GCA_027043825.1). Classification (GTDB taxonomy): domain Archaea; phylum Iainarchaeota; class Iainarchaeia; order JAADDC01; family JAADDC01; genus WANZ01. The sequence continues at coordinate 11,697 of JALUER010000027.1, read as the reverse complement.
TCCAGGATCTCCTGATCGTCCGTGAACCCTAAAGCCCTCATGAGGACAGTCCAGCGGATCTGGAGAACTGAGGGGAAGGACACGTTCCATATACCGTCCTTCCTCCTGATTACCATGGTCTTGCCCGTGTAGGCACCCTTCCTGGAGAAGACCTGGGCGATGATCTTGGTCTTCTGCTCGTCTGCCCGGGAGACGATGATCTTGTTGGGGGCGGGCTCGTCGTGGGCCACGAGGGCCTTCTCGACCCCGTTGATGATGAAGTAGCCTCCCAGGTCCAGGGGGTCTTCTCCCAACCTCACCAGCTCCTTGGGGGAGAGCCCGTTCAACCAACAGAGGTTGGACTTTACCATGACGGGGATCTCACCGATCCGTATTCTTGCCCTCTGGATCTCCACGTTCCTCCGGATGGCGATCATGTCCAGGTAGAGGGAGGCCATATAGCTCCTGTTCCTTATCCTGGCCTCCATGGGGTAGAGCTTCCTCACGGCCCCGTCGATCTCCGTTATGATGGGCCTCTCAATGTGGTAGCCCTTTACCTCGATGACGAGGTCCCCCACCTCCGGGTCAATGACCGAGTGTTCCTCTATGATCTCGGGAATCCTCTCCTCAACAAATTGATTGTATGATTCAAGGTGTTGGCTCACCAGGGACTCCTGCCTGTAGTAGGCGTCCACCAGCTCCCAGTACCCCATCATATCACCACGCGGTAATATATGCTTTTCCCGGCTATGGGCGAGTTGCGTTCGAACTCGATGATATCCCCCTTCTTGGCCCCCAGCTCCACCACGACCGGGTCGGTCTCCAGGATCTTGGGGAGCATCTCTTTCGTGGCCTTGAGCTTCCTGAGAAGCTCTTCTGCTTCTTCCTTGGACAGAATACGGGCCTTGGGAACAAAGACATGGTCCAAAATGGAGCGCTTCTTGCTGCTCATGGGGGCCCACCAGGGGAAAGGTTAATCGAGGTTTAAGGAGTTTAAAAAGTGTTTTAAAGGTGATGTTCGGAAACCTTAAAAGCCTTCTCAGCCCAGCAGCCAGCGGATGATCTTCTGGAGGATGCTCTCTCCCCCTCCCTGAGCCCTTGCCTTGGTCAGCTTCTTGCCCAGGAGGGACTCGGTTATCTGGTAGATGGCCTTGCTTGCCTTGGCGTTGGGGTTGTAGAGCACCACGGGCTGGCCCACATTCACGGCCTTCTTTACCTCCTCATCGTAGGGTATCTCCCCAATTATGGGCACCTCCACGATGCTCTGGGCCTCTTCCCTCGTCACCTCGTCCTTCCCGGTCACCATGTTGAGGACGGCGCCGATGACGGGCTTCCGCATGGCCTGAACGAAGTAGTTCACCTTGAGGGCGTTGTAGAGGGCCGGGTAGTTGGGGTTGGTGACGATGACGGCCCCGTCACTGTGGGCAACAGTGTAGTAGACGTCCTTCTCCACGCCGGCGGGCCCGTCAAGTATGACAAAGTCGTAGGAGGGGAAGAGGGGCGTGAGGATTGTGAAGATGCTCTGAAGGGTGGTATCGTCCAAACCTACCATGTTGAAGGAGGGGGTAATGAAGTGGACGCCGGAGGGATGAATCCAGACGAGCTCGGAAGGGTTCACGGCGCCCTTGCTCAGGGCCTCGTCCAAGGTGTGGGTGTTGGGAACCGTCTTGAAGTAGGTGGCCACCGTGGGGGCCGAGAAGTTGGCGTCCACCAGGAGGACCTTATAGCCCTCCTGGGCGAGCACCACCGAGAGGTTTATGGATAGGAGGGTCTTCCCAACGCCTCCCTTTCCGGAGAGGATTGCCAACTTCATCCCATCGCCTCCCTAAGCCTGTTTATGTAGTCGAGCGACTTCACGTGATCCTCCGGATCCACGTAGCCCTTCACGGACTCGGCCCGGAGCCCCCGGGCATACCTCAGGAGGATCTCGGCCACCTCCCGGGATATCCAGCCGATGGAAACGTAGTAGTCGAGGAGGTCCTTGAACTCCTCTTCTCCCACCCGGGAGAGCATGAAGGAAACCCAGTCCAGGAGTATCTCCACTACCCGGGGATTCGATACGTCGATCTCCGTTAGGAGGGCCTTCTCGGGCTCTTTTTCTTCCTCTACCCCCAGGCCGGACAGGGCCTCTTCCAGCTTCCTGACCCTGTGCTTCAGAAGGGAGAGCTCCCTCTCGAGGGCTTCGACCCTCTTCTCGAGGGGGTTGTCGGCCCTGTAGAAGGTTATAATGGGCTTCTCCACGACAGAATAAGGAGAGCGGCCGCCTTTTTAACGGGGGCTGAAAGGGAGTAACTACTTTCCGGTGAAAATAATCTTCAGGAACCAGAGGATAATGAGGGCCAGGACGATGTAGAGGAGGGCAGGGGGTATGTGGAGGGCATTGGCCAGCTTGTTGAGGTACTTGGCCCAGCCCCTGGGCGACCGGAGCTCCGAGAGAACCTGTTGAGTGATCTCGTACCACCCCAGCTCCCTCTCGGGTACCTTCTCCGCCCCGAAGACCATTCCCGTCGCTCCGTCCACGTCGAGTCGATAGCTCCCTTCCCTCACTTCTACCCATACCTTCCAGACGGGCCAGAGGAGTTTCGTACCGCCCACAACCTTTATGCTGTTCCTCGGGACCTTCAGGAGGGAGGCCAGCTTTATCTGGGCCAGCTCCTTCGCCTCGTCCTTGGAGAGAACAAAGTCCTTCACTTCCACCTGGTAGTCGTGCTTCGTCTCGGTAACCATCTCGGTGGGCATCTCGTCCAGGACGTAGGGTATGTGCTCCAGGATCTCCCCCGTCTCACCGTTCACCGCCACCTTACCGCTCTGCTCCATTACAACGATGCCGTTCTCCTCTACGAAAACCTCGTAGGTGAAAACGTAGACGGGGATGTAGAGAAGCTTGACGGTGCCCTCCTTGAAGTGGTGCCAGTGTTTTTTCCTGAGTGTATCGGCCACTACCTTTGAGAGGGTGTCGAGGCCAACCGTGAGTGTCGGGGAAGGGTAGGCCAGCTTCATCGGGACCTACGCTTCACGATCTTTACCCCGGGTGGGGTTACCAGGACGTAGTACTCCGTGATCCTCGCTATGTCGCCACCGTGCTCCACCACGTAGTCCTTGATCTTGCTGACGGTCTCCTTCACCATCATCATGTTCCTGCTGGCCATGGGCCGTATGTTGAGGAGCACTATGTTGCCCTTCTCCAACTCGGATATCACCGCGTCGTAGTCCTTCTGGGAAAGGAGCTGCATGGGCTTGACGTACATTTTGGCCTCTTCCAGGAGCTCTTCACCCTCTTCCAGAGATGCAAGGAACTCGTCCAGCTCTATCTCTTCCCTCTTCCTCCCGAAAAGACCGTCCAGGATTCCCATCACTTCTCACCTCTGCTTCACTACTGATCTATAAACTCTTGCGGCGCAGGATTTTAATAGCAAAGGGTGGGAAGGTGGCCAACGTATTTGAAGGGATGGAGGAAGGGTTCCGAATCTTCAAGAACAGGGACGCCCTCTCACCCCACTACATACCCTCCGAGCTTCCCTTCCGGGAAAGGGAGATATCCCTCCTGTCAAGAAAGATCGCGCCTGTCCTGTCGGGTAGAAAGCCGGAGAACATATTCATCTATGGAAAGACCGGGACGGGTAAGACCGCCGTGACCAAGAAGGTCCTCTCTGACCTCAACGAGTACGCCCGGAAAAAGGGGCTTCCGGTGATGGGGCTCTACGTGAACGGACGACTCCACGACAGCGAGTACAAGGTTCTGGTAAAGGTCGTGAAGCTCATAGATCCGAACATGGATATGATGGGCTACTCCATCTCCGCCGTCAACGACAAACTTTTGGAAACTGTCGAGGGGAAGGAGCTCCGGCTGGTGGTAGCCGTCGACGAGATAGACACCGTGAAGAGGGTATCAGACCTCGTCTACCGGCTAAACCGCTCCAACGACGAGATTTCAAGGGGCTCCATCTCCCTCATCGGCATATCCAACGACCCCACCTTCAAGGACAAGCTGGACGCCCGGACCAGGTCCACCCTCTGCGAAGTGGAGCTGGTCTTCCCGCCCTATGACGCTGAACAACTGAGGGTGATCCTCACCCAGCGGGCCAAGGAGGCCTTCGTGGAGGGAGCGGTCACGGAGGACGCCATTGCCCTGGCAGCCGCCTACGCGGCGAAGCACTCGGGAGACGCTCGCTACGCCCTCCTTCTCCTCCTCCGGGCCGGGGACATAGCCGAAGAGGAGGGCGCCGAGAGGGTGGAGAGGATCCACGTGGAAAAGGCAAGGAAGAGGGTGGAGGAGGACATCGTCTACGATATGGTGTCCACCCTCCCCGAGCAGCACAGGGTCCTCCTGCTCGCCCTTGCCAACATGGTGCTGAAGAAGTCCGGTATCTCGGGCTTTTCAGGGGAGCCTGTCATAACCTCGGGTCTCCTCTACTCCGTGTACAGGAAGACGGCTGAGGAGTATGGACTAAGCCCCGTCAGCGACCGGTGGTTTAGGGAATACCTGAACGAGCTCCAGACCTACGGGATCATATCCGTAAAGGTAGCTGGAAAGGGGTTCAGGGGTAATACGAGGATCGTGGAGCTCAACGTTGACCCCTCCAAGCTCCGGAGCGTAATCGAGAAGAGCCTTTAAAGGTTTATCCCTTCCAAAGTTGTGCGGTGGTGGGATGAAGCTCCCCAAGAAGATCAAGCTCTACTGCAAGCACTGCGGGCGCCACACGGAGCACACCCTCAAGGAGTTCAAGAGGAGGCAGACGAGGGGCCTCGCCTGGGGTGAAAGGGTAAAGAGGAAGTACAAGCTGAAGGGCTACGGTGCCAACAAGATCAAGGCCCACAAGACAACAACGGTCTATAAACAGAACAAGAAGCCCACGTTCCTGGCCCGTTGTACCGTCTGCGGTCACTACACCTACTTCGTGATCCCCAAGCGGATGAAGAGGGTAGAGCTCGTCAACGTGTAAATATGCTCCCCTTCCTCTCCAGGGCCCTTCGGCTTCTCCCCTCCACCAAGGTCATCCAGGACGACTTCCCTGGTCCCCTTCTCTTCGTGGGGGACCTCCACGGGGACCCGATGGGGGTAAAGATCGCCCGGAGGTTCTTAGAACATAGCAACGGCAAGGTCGTCTTCCTCGGGGACTACGCGGACAGGGGGAGGTACCAGAGGGAGACCCTCCGGGGGCTCTTCACCCTCTTCCTGGAGCACCCCGACCGGGTAATCCTCCTCCGGGGGAACCACGAGATAGGATCCCCAAGTCACCCCCGCTATGTGGGGCCTGTCTCCCCCTACGACGTTAGGAATGTTCTTACCCCGGAGGAGCTCTCCCTCTACGAGGAGATCCACGTGAGGCTGCCCGTCGTCTACCTCAACGAGGGGATCGGCATCATCGCCCTCCACGGCTTCATCTCCGCTTCCCTCCTCTCGGAGCTCCCCAGGGAGATGAGCCCCGAGGAAGAGTTCTACATCCTCTGGAGTGACAGCGACCCATTGTCCACGGAGTTCAGGGGTGTACCGGTTCCGGATCCCTGGGACTGGAGCAGGGAGAAGGTGGAGAGGGTCCTCGAAGAGCGGGGCCTCTTCCTGCTAAAGGGGCACTCACCCCACGAGCTGAAGAATACACCGGAAAGGGTCGTCGTCCTCTTTGCCCACTGCAAGGACACGGGAGGTTATTACGACTACGGGGTTCGATATGCCCTCTTTGATGGGGAGATGAGGCTCTTCGAGGAGATCCCCTGCGGGGAACACCGAAAGATCCTCCACTCACTTGAAGACTATCTTTCGGTGGGGTAAAATGGGGAAGATCCCCACTTCAAGAACCCCTGGAACCTCCTTCAGGAGCCTCCTCAGCTCCTCCACGTCCTCCTCGGTGGGGACGACGTCCACGACGGTGGTCCCTATGGGGCTCTCCCGCCGGGCAACAATTTCCCCGTAGAGGGAGACGATGGGTTCGATCTCCTCCCGGAGGTAAGAGTAGTACTCCACGGAGATCGTGTGGTACTTCTTTCGCAGAAATACAATTGTCTTCTCGGCCCCCATCTCGTAGAGCCTCATGAGCATGGGGCAGTCGCAGTTCCCCACCGTGAAGAGGCCTTCCCCCCTCTCGAAGTCCAGGAGGAGGAAGAGGTAGTCAGGGAAGCCCCTCTTCATCTCTATGCCGAGGGATATCCCTAGCCTTGCCTGCTCCGGCGTGACGGGGACGAGGTATACCTTGTCTCCCTCTGACTGGGCGTAGGCAACGGCCCTCACCACAGGCTCCCATATCTCCTTTCCTATGACCGCCACCGTGCCCCTCTCGGGTATGAGGTGCCGGTAGTTCAGTGCTCTCACCGTTCCACCACCGGTATCTCCTTCTCCACCACCCCGGAGATGGCGTCCACCACCATCTTGTACTTCTTCCCCCTTCTCACGACGATGCCCACCCAGACAGGGCGGTATATGGCCTCGATCTCCTTGGGAACGACACCTGGCCATATGGATCGGACGATGTCGCCTACCCGGTCCTCCTTGAAGTTGTAGGGCAGTATCTCGTCGTCCTCTATCCTCGTGTCCGTGACGAGGAGGTTCTTCATGGAGGGGAGGAGTGGGTGCTCCGGGGAGAGGGGCAGGTCGATCTCAAGGGGAGTGAAGAACCTTCCGTCCTCCTCCCTCACCATACCAGACTTCTTCAGTAGCTCCAGCTCCTTCTCGGCGACCCCGGCCGGTACTTTACTCCTGGCCACGATCTCTGAGAGGGTGGCACCGGGATGGTTCTTTAGGAAGAGGAGGAGCTTTCTCTGGTTCCTGTTCAGCTTGTAAAGGTACTTCAGCCCCTGGGAGAAGAGGATCTTTCCGTCCTTGTAGTGGATGAACTCCCCCTCGTAGCCGTCCACGTAGGCCACCCGCTTGGTAGAGTAGGCGGGGGCGTTGTAGTAGGCGAAGGTGACCTCCCAGACGGGGACGAAGCGAAGCTTCACGTCCAGGACGCTTCCACCACCCCCCAGGAACCGCCCTATGATGGAGGTTCCGTGGGAAGCCATAATCCTCCTGGCCTTCTCCTCCGTTACTTGGAGGACGAAGGCCTTCCTCATCTTCTCCTCCTCTGCCTCCTCCCTCTTCACCTGAACCACCTCCTCTTCCCCTGCGGGGAACCCCTTCGGGGCCTCGTCGACCGCCACCTCCCTCCCCTCGTGCTGGCTCTTCCTGGGCCGGATCCTTGCGAGGAAAGCTCGGGATGTGGCGTCCTCCCTGTCCCCGATGATGGCCACCCCGACGGGTAGCCTCCTCATCCTCACCCCGCTGTACTCCTTGGGGAGAATGGTGGGCATCCTCTTCTCCACGGCTTTCACGTCCTCGCTGAAGACGAGCTTATGGACGATGAGGACGTCCAACTGTGATAATACCCTCGTGTCGATGGCAGAGGGCTGTTGGGTGGCGAAGACGAGGGAACACCCCGGTCTCCTCCCCTGCTTCACGTACTCTATGAGGGGGTCTGTGGCGGCGGTCTTCCTTGACCCGGCCGGTATGAGGGTGTGGGCCTCGTCTATGATGAGCCAGGTGGGAGGGATGTCTATCTCCTTTCTCTCCCTGTCCGAGAGGCGGAGTATCTCGGCGGCCACGCTCCGGGTGATGAGCTTCCTTGCCTGGAGGATCCGCCTGGCCATTATCCCTATGACCAATGCCCCCACGCTCTCTTCCAGGAAGGAGATGTCCAGGACGCTCACCTTTCCCTTCTTTATGATCTCCGAGAGGGGCGTGCCCTCCCTGTCGAATATGCCCCAGTTCCTGGCGGCGTAGAACCTGGACAGCAACGCCCTGACGGTCTCCTTCTTGAAGCCCTTCTCCTTGTCCACCACGTCGCCCCTCTCGAGAACCTCTATAATGTCCTCTACCCCGTAGTCGTCCCCCTTTTCTTCCCGGAGGGTTTCCAGGACCTTGTCCAGGAGGAGGCCCGCCGGGGAGAACCGGTCTATCCCAAAGGTGAGCACCCAGTCGTCGGTGGTGAGCATGGAGGGCTTCAGGGAAAAGACCTTGTCGTAGGTCTCGGGGGGAATCTGGTCCGCCATCCCCTTGGGGACGTAGACCTCCACGTTCTCGTACCCTCGCGGGGTCAGCCCCCACTCCGCCAGCTTTTCCAGCTCTTCCTCCTGACGGTTGGGTAGCTTCATAGACCAGAAGATGCCTATGGGGTCGATGATGAGGACACCCACGTAGGGGTTCTTCTCGGCCAGTTCCTCGGCTATCACGCCCAGTGTGTAGCTCTTTCCGCTCCCCCTGGCCCCTGCCACGAAGACCACGTGGGGGTGGAGGGCGTCCAGGTATAGGTCGTAGCCGAAGAGGGGACCTTCTTCCTCAATTCTCCCGATATGGAGGGCCGTCTTGAAGCCCTCCCTCCTGAAGACGCTCTTCTTCCTCCCTATGATGGCCTTCTTTTCCTCCTCACTCCTCAGCATCTCCAGGGCTTCCATCCACGAACACCTCGAGGGTTGTCTGTTTCGTTTCACTTACCCTCTTTACCTTCCTCACCACCCCTTCCTCCACCTTTACTTTAAGCTGCTTGAGAATATTAAGGGCTACCTTCGGCCCCACGAGCTTGGCCAGCTCCACCGGGTCGGCCCTCTTCAGCTTCTCAGGGCTCGTGTAGCCGGCGTTGTAGAGCTTCCGGGCCCTCTTCCTCCCCACGCCCTTTAGCTCCACCAGCGGGAGGAGCTCCTCCTTCACCCCGTGCTTTATCCGCCTCTCCATCTTCGCGGCGTAGACGTAGAGGGATGCGTTCCTGTTTATCCTGGCGATCTCTGCCACCGAGTGGGCCAGCCACTCGGATATGGAGAGGATCCCCCTCAACGTCCCGGGGAAGACGCCGAACCTGGAGAGGATCTCGTCCTCTTCCACCTCGTTCACCCACTTTTCCAACAACAAGGCCAACTTGAACTTGTTGAGGAAGTAGATGTCGTCCAGGAGGTCCTCAAAGTCGTAGGGGAGCTCTTCCTTTCTTTCCTCGGCCTCCACGAGGAGGTCCATTTCCTCCTTCCTGGATACGGGGATGTAGGGGTGGAGCTCCACCGACGAGGCGATGAGGAAGAGAAAGGGGAATTCGCCCACCTTGGGGTGGCGGGTGTAGAGGTCGAAGGCGTGGCCGGTCTCCGGGTCTATGTAGAGGGAGGCCACCCGGGCACCCAGCCTTGTGGGGGAGTAGTCTTCCACCATACCCCAGGCCTCCAGCTCGGCCACCGCCGAGTCGATGTGATCCATCAAGGCCTCCACGTCCCCCATCTGGTAGAAGAAGAACGTGTCGGTGAAGAAGTCGATGAGGTCGTCCCTACTCCTGGCACTCCTCTCCGCTATGAGGCCCAGAGTATGGAACCGGATGGCCCTGTAGGAGGAGAGGCGGGAGAGGACTTCCTCAGGTTCCCCCATCACGTACTTCTCAAAGTAGTGCTCCGCGTCCTTGGGAGTCCTCGCTATGATGATGGCCTCCCCCCTCTCGTCGTACTTGGGCCTACCGGCCCTCCCTGCCATCTGCTTATACTCCCTCACGGGGATCTCCTTGGAGAAGGCCCCTTCCCCCCTCCGGACGGACGTTACTATGACCCGGAAGGCCGGCAGGTTCACGCCGGCGGCCAGGGTGGGGGTGGCCACCACCACCCTTATCCTCCCGGAGCGGAAGCCTTCCTCCACCGCCTCCCTCTGTTTTTGGACCAGCCCCGCGTGGTGAAAGGCCACCCCGTGGAGTATGTCCTCGGCTAGCTCCCTGCACTGGGCCGTGGGGGTTTCCAACGCATTCAGGACCCTCGCTGCCAGGGCTCTAAGGGACCTCCTTGATGTTACGAAGGGCTCCACAACCTTTCTCAGCCTCTTGGCCCTCGCCATGGCGGACTTCCGGGTGGGGGCAAAGATGAGGACCCCCTTCCCCCTTTTCAGGGCGTCCACGATGAGGTTCACCTCTTCCCCGAACTCCACCTCCTCCCCGTTGTTGAACCTCACCACCCCGTCGTAGTAGGCCCCCTCCACCAGCTCCACGGGCCTCCAGTTGGAGTAGACGAGCTCCGCCTTCAGCCAGCCCGCTATCTCCTCCGCGTTGGGGATGGTAGCGGAAAGGGCCACGATCTGGAGGTCGAACTTCTTCATCCGGGTGAGGAGGACCTCCAGGGTGGGCCCCCTGTCCGAGTCGAGCACGTGGACCTCGTCCACCACCAGTACTCCCACGTCGGGGAGCCAGGGGGCCCTGTGCCGTATGAGGGAGTCCAGTTTCTCGTAGGTGGTGAAGATGGCGTCGTACTTCCTGAGGTGGGCATCCTTCGAGTCGTAGTCCCCGATGGAGAGGGCCGTCTTGAACTCGGGGTACTTCCGGGCGAACTCCTTGTAGTGCTCCGATGCCAGGGCCCGGAGGGGAGAGGTGTAGACGGCCTTCTTGCCCCGGAGAATGGTGGAGACCATGGCAAGCTCCGCTATGGTGGTCTTCCCCGACGCCGTTGGGGATGCCACAACGAGGTTCCTCCCCTCGGTGACCCCCCGCTCTATGGCCTCCCTCTGGACGGGGTTGAAGTCCGGGTATCCGTTTCGCCGAAGAACCAGCGCCGGGACGTCTACCTCGTCCACTTCAGGAGCCTCCTGAGGACCTCTATTTCTCGCTCCGTCTTCTTCAATGCCTCTTCGAGCCTCTTAAGCCTGCCGTCTATGAGGTTTCCCTTCACCTCCTCCGTTTTTTCCACGAAGTCGCCAAACTTCCTGTTCCTGTATACCGGACTGTTCTGGAGGGTGAGCCTTACCTTTTCCCTGTACTCCTTATTCCTCTGGAGCTCTTCAACGATCTTCCTGCCCCTCTCGTCCTCTAAAAGCCTCTCCACCTCGACTGCCTCGGCGAGTTCCCTGTACTCCGGGTCCACAGCCTTCAGGATGGCGTGCTTTATCTTGAGAGGATCCAACAACCGCTTCCTGTTCTTTATCCTCCTTACCTTGGCCATCTCCCTTATGAGCTCCTTCCTCCGCTCTTCCAGCTCCCTTATTCTCTCCCCCACGATCTTCCGGGAGGGGTAAATGACCCTGAGGGGCTTCGTCTCTATCCGGAGGATCCCTCCCAGCTCCACGTAGTCGAAGAGCTCCGGGGCTTCGGACCTTTCCACGAACCTCTCCAGCTCCTTGGGTGTGGACACCAGGAAGGCCACGGTAAGATAAGGTCTCTTTCTATAAAAATCATTCCACCCTGACGGCCCCCTCCGCTATCTCCAGGGCCGCCTTCAGCTTCCGCCTGTTGGAGGAGTAGACCGTGAAGAGGACGTCACCCTTCCTTACCTTGCTCCCCACCCTCACGTGCATCCAGAGGCCGGCCCCCTTGTCCACGGGGGCCCCGGCGTACCTCCCCACCCGGGCAATCCTCTGGACCGAGATGTACCTCACCGTGCCGTCCTTGGGGGATACCACATCCTCGCTGTACCTGCCCAGCTCTATGTCCTCTGCCTTGACCTCAGGATCCCCTCCCTGGGCCTCTATGATTTCTCTCAATTTCTTCTCAGCCTCACCGCTCCTTATTTTATCATGGAGGATCTTTCTCGCCCGGGAAATGGGGATCTTCCTCAGGAAGGCCAGCATCCGGGCGGTGATCTCCACCCCCTTCTCCAGGAGGTCCTTGGAACCCCTCCCCTCGTAGGTGAGAAGGACGTCCTTGATCTCCGGGGCGGGTCCTATGCCGCTCCCTATGGGCTGGATCCCATTGGACACGAAGCCTATCACCTTTATGCCTATCTTCTCCCCCAGTTCCTTGA
>JALUER010000026.1 GCA_027043825.1 Microcaldota archaeon | reverse complement strand
GCTCCGACAGCCTGGAAGACCTGGTGGTGGACTTCCTCAACGAGCTCCTCGTCTTCAAGGACGCCGAAAACCTTGCCTTTTCCGAGTTCAGGGTGACGGTGGAGGAGGAGGGAGGAAAGTGGGTGGCGGAGGGGAAAGTCTGTGGCGAGAGGATTGACCCAAGGAGGCACAGTCCCGAGGGCGAGGTGAAGGCCGTGTCCTACCACCTCCTGGAGGTGGGTGAAGTGGAGGGGAGGAAGTATGCCCAGGTTACGTTGGATCTCTGATTTTTAAAATAACTTTCTTGTGGGGGAACTTGCTCCCGAGCAAGCAAGGGCAACTGTTTTTAACACTGTTAAACAATTATGTTCCGTGAGCATTACCCGGGAGGAGCAGGTGGAGGACGAGAAGCTCCGGGAGATCCTCACGAAGCTAAGGGAAGTGGTGGACCCGGAAGTGGGGTTAAACATCGTGGAGACCGGGCTTATATACGGGCTTGAATGGGAAAACAACCTCCCAAAGATTGTTATGACATTTACCACGCCCTTCTGCCCGGTGGGGCCGGTCATCCTTGCCCAGGTGGAACAGAAGGTAAAGGAGCTCGGCTACCCTGACGTGATCATCGAACTCACCTTCGACCCTCCCTGGGACCCGTCCATGATGAGTGAGGAGGCGAAGCTCAGGCTCGGGATAACGGATAATGATAAAAAGACCTAAGTCCTGGTGGTAGCATGAAGGTCTGGGTAGATAAGGAGACCTGTATCGGTTGTGGGGTATGCGTGGCCATCGCCCCCAAGTACTTCAAGATCGATGACGACGGCAAGAGCATAGCCCTCAAGGAAACCGTTGACCCGGAGGACGAGGAGCTGGTGAGAACCGCCGCCCAGAGCTGTCCAACCGGCTCCATCAAGATTGAGGAGTAGAACCCTCCTTGGACTGGAGTATCGACATTACCAGGAAACCCCAGTAGTCCATGGGTAGTACTTGCTCCTTCCTTATTCCCAGTTTTTCGAAGAGGGCCCAGGCCCTCCTCTGCTTCTCCTCGAATATCTCGGTGTCGCTCCCCAGGAAGTTTCGGAACAGCCTGAGAAAGCATGACCCGGTCTCCTTCACACAGACAAAGTTCCCTTCAAACTCCCTCCAGGCAAAGCGAAAGTCCGTTACCGTGAACTCTCCGATGGGGTTGAAGCCCAACCGGGAGTACTTGTAAACCAGCGAGTCCTTATCATCGAACTCCATGATGTTCTCTTCCTGGTTCCTGATGTCGTGGCCGTAGTGAACTGCATACGCCTTCTCTTCCCTTTCCGGAGGATACCGGATCCCCACGATCTCGGGGACCCCGTAGGCCCCCTTCATGGTGAAGAGCAGCACTTCCCGGTATGTGTGGTCGCCCCTTTCTCTGATGTCGAGGGACCTGAGCTTCTCCTTTGTCGATGGGTCAGCGAGGGCCACGATCTTTATCCTCACGTTAATAAAGACGACGTTCCCAGTATAAAACCGTGGCCCTCTCAGACCTGGACCTCCGGGTAGGGGTGGTGAAGCGAGTGGAGGACCACCCCAACGCCGACAGGCTCTACGTCCTGAAGGTTGACGTCGGTGAGAAGGAGATCACCCTGGTGGCGGGCCTGAAGAAGTTCTACAAACCAGCCGAGCTCCTTGGAAAACGAATCATCGTCGTCTACAACCTTGAGCCCAAGACCTTCAGGGGTGTAACCTCCCAGGGGATGCTCTTGGCTGCCGACGACGGCACAAACGTGGGAGTTCTCACCCCTATCCGGAAGGTCCGCCCCGGAACGAGGGTTTTATTTGAATAGGAGACGCACCTCCAGCTTCCAGACGGCCTTTATTAGTGCACCCCAGGCAAAGGTGAAGAGGACGAGGTAGAGGAGGTCTTCCAGGTCACCGCCCAGCCAGAAGTACCAGCGGAGTTTTCCGCTCCAGAAGGTGACGTAAAGGTAGGCATATATGAGGACGAGCATGGAGAGGAGAAGGATCAGGTACTTAATAGCTGTCTTCACCCTCTTCCACCTTCACGTGTTTTTGTTGCCTGTACATCTCAATGAGCTCCTCTTCCGTGGTGGCATCCTCTGGGCCCTTGTCCTCCCGGACGAAGGACACCGCCCGGGGGAACCTGAGCGCCAGGCCCCTCTCCCCATCCCAGCCTGCAGTGTGGTTAGGAGACCGGGTTATCTCGTCGGCCAAAACCGTTATGACGTACTTGGGTTCTACCCAGACGTCTGCCTCGAGTTTGGAGACCACGCGAGGGTGCTTGTGAGGTATGGCGATCTCGTCGAGTAACCTCTTCAGCTCCACGAACTGCTCCTCCGTGAAGCCAGAGCCCACCTTGGCCACCGTCTTGAAGGTGTCTGTCTTGGGGTCGTAGACGGCTGCCAGGACGCCTCCTATACCTAGCTTTGCCCTCTGTCCCCTACCCTTGTAGTAGCCCACGATTACCACGTCTATGGTATCCGAGAGCTGGCTCTTCATTACCCGCTTGTACTTGATCCAGGCCCACTTCCTGGCCCCGGCTATGTAGGGTGACTTCAGGCTCTTGGCCATGATGCCCTCCAATCCCCTTTCCACGCAGCTCTCGAAGAAGTCCCTCAGCTCCTTGACGCCCCGTGCTATAATCCTCTCGGAGAGCTCTATGGTTTCTCCCTTCTCGATGATCTCCTCGAGGATCTTCCTCCTCTCCTTGTAGGGCTTGTCCATCACGTCTTCTCCTTCGACGTACATCACGTCGAAGGCAAAGAGCTTGAGGGGATACTCTTCAGCGGCCTTCTCCACCCCGTACTTCCTCTTCCTCTGGATGGTCACCTGGAAGGGATAGAACTCGCCCGTTTCCTCGTTGTAGGCAATGGCTTCCCCTTCAAAGATCACCTTCTCGGCCTTCACCTGCCTCAACACCGCCTCCGTTATGTCCGGGAAGAGCCCCGTCATGTTCTCCATCCGCCGGGAAAAGATCCACACCTTGTCTCCGTCCCTGTGGATCTGTAGCCTGAATCCATCGTACTTGGCCTCTGCGGCGCACTCTCCTCCCATCCTCTGCATGATCTCCTCCAGGGAAGACGCCCTCTGGGCTAACGCCGGCCGGATGGGTATGCCAAGTACGGGCTTCACCTCCCTTATTCCCTCCAGACCCTTCTCGAAGAGCACCCTTGCCACGTAGCCCAGGTCTGAGACGTAGTTGTAGGCCCTCTCCAGGTCCTCCCGGTAGACCCGGTCCCCCAGCTTTGCCACTGCCAATGCCTCGAGGATGGTGGCGTCCCCGATGCCCAGCCTCAGCCTGCCGATGGGTATCCTCACGATGTACCTCGCCTCCAGGGGCGAGGCGTCCTTGAGGAGGTCAGCCAAGAGCCTGACCTTCTTGTCCACCACCCCCTGCCCCGAGGCGGTTGCTATCCTGTAGAAGTTGTTGTACACCCGCTCGAGGGTGAGCGGCTCGGAGAACAGGGTCATCTGCTTCTTGTTTGAGGCCAACTTCTCGGCTACCAACCCCAGATCTCCGAGCTCTTTGTATAGCTTCTCTACCTCACCCCTCTCCACTCCAAAGGCCCTTGATATGGCCTCTTCTACCAGCTTCTCCCCCAACCCTATCTCTATGCCCGTGTAGGGGGCTGAAACTCTTCCCTGGAGGAGGTAGACGATCATGTGGACGTTTGAGGAGTCGGCCTTGGAGAAGAGGGACGCAAGAATAGATATCAGTTCTAACCTCTCTGACGTCCTCTCCAGCCGCTCGAAGGTCTGGGCTACTTCCTTGAACTCCACGGGATAAGATGGGTAAAAGGACTTAATAACCTTTTATAACTCCTGAACGGTGGTTTCAGTCCTTCATCCGCTTTTTAAGGAAAGAACCGCCCCATTTTTTCCGATGGAATGGATCCCTGTGGTGACGAAGACCTACCGGCTTCTCCTGTCCAAGGGTAGGAACGTCGAAATAGAGGAGGTAAGGAAGTGGTTTCAGCCGCTGATGCCGGGCCTCGGAGACCGTATCGACGACCTTCTCTCCCTGGAGAGTTTAAATAAACTGATAGAGGACGCGCTCCCTGAAGGGCCTTGGCAGCCCGCGGTGGCCCTCTCCCAGACACTACTCCTCCTTGGCGTGCCCGGTATAGACATAGAGGAGCTTGATCGGCGTATAGGCCTTCTCCTAAAGGTGTGGGATGAAAATCCAGTGAACTACTCTGCCTTGCTTAGCGAGCTCCGGAGAAGAACGATCTCCCTTGGTAAACCAGATGGCAGTATAGTGGAAACACTCACTTTTGATCCTCAGAAGCCGTCCTACTTCTCTTCCGAGTACTCGGAGAGCGGTACAGATTTCTTCCTCAACTACCTCCGCTTCGACGAGGGCATCGACGTGGACGCCCTACTGGACCCCCTCCGGAAGCTCCTCGAGAAGGACCCCCTCGTGGAGGACTTCCTCCGCCTCACCGGCATCGACCTCCTCCTCAAGCCCTCCGACTTCGTCTCCCGGATAGACAGGGCCGTCGACATCTTCCTCAAGGCCAAGGAACAGGGCCTCGACCCGGAGAAGATCCTCAAGAAGTGGGACGAGCTGGCCAACAACGGAGGCGACCGCTTCGTCTACCTCGAAGAGGCCGTCAAGCGCGTCGCCTCCGAGGAGAT
>JALUER010000025.1 GCA_027043825.1 Microcaldota archaeon | reverse complement strand
GTCTTATGAAAGTTCCTTACCTAGCGGCAAGAACTGGGCCAGTAGAGACTCCAGCTGGATCCTCTCGTTTGCCCCTTCCACGAGTCTAAACTCGTACTCTCCGATGAGGTCAATAAGCTTTACCTTGAGCTTATCGGGTATTTCTAGCGAAAATACTTCCCTGTGCATTTGTTTGATGATGTCCTCCCCACTCATCCCGTAATCGATCATTAGTTTATTGAGCATGTCCCTGGCGGCAAAGAAGTTCCCTTTCAAGGCTTCCATCATCATTTTCTTGAGCTCCTGAGGCTTTGCCCGGGCTGCTACCTGGTAAATGAGGTCCTCTGTAACCTCGTTGGAGATGGCGGCCGCCGCCTGGAGCGTGTTAATGGCCTTTCTCATATCACCTTCGGCGATGTAAACCAGCGCGTCCAGGGCCTTTTCGTCGATTTTCAGGCCCTCGTTCTGGGCTATGTACCGCAACCTTTCTTTTATCTGATCGTCCCTCAGGGGCTTGAACCGGAAGAGGGCACACCTGGACTGTATGGGTTCTATGATCTTTGAAGAGTAGTTACAGGAGAGTATGAAACGGGCTGTGGCGGCATACTTTTCCATGGTCCTCCTTAGTGCGTTCTGGGCGTCGGCGGTCAACGCATCCGCCTCGTCCAGGAAGATGATCTTGAACTTGGCCCCTCCGAAGGGGAGGGTCCGGGCGAACTCCTTTATGGTCTCCCTCACGACGTTTATTCCCCTTTCATCCGAGGCGTTGAGCTCCAGGAAGTTCTGCTCGAAGGTATCCCCGAAGATCTCCCTTGCCAAGGCTATGGCCGCCGTGGTCTTTCCCGTACCGGGTGGACCTGCGAAGAGGAGGTTTGGCATCTCCTTCTTCTCCGCGTAGGCCTTGAGCCTCTTCACGACCTCTTCTTGGCCGATCATCTCGTCCAGCGTCTTTGGCCTGTACTTCTCAACCCAGGGGAGCGTGAAGTCCATGGTGTCACCCTTTTATTCTTCTCCTTCCTCTACTCCTAAGATGGATAGAAGGGTAGATAAAGCCATCTTTCTCACGCCCCTGGAGAACCCCCAGGGAGTGAGGGTGCTCCGTTACCTGGGGCTAGTCCGTTCTGTGGTGGTCGATTCCATCCCCCCACACCTGGAGATCCTCTCCCTCATCTCCTCTGCTCGGAAGGAGAGGAGCCCCGTCTCAACCTTTATCTCCTCCCTCATCCACGAGGCATTGACAGACCTCCAGGAGAAGGCCCGTCACCTGGGAGCAAACGCCGTTCTTGGTTTAAGGGTTGAGGTAGAACATCTTGGTTGGGGAAGGATCCTGGTGAACGCCTACGGAACCGCGGCAGAGGTGAAAGTATGAAGGAAGAGGTAGCCCGCATCTCCCTGGCCATCGTCCTATCCACCCTCTTTACCCCGGCCGTGCTCCTCCTCCTTTCCTATCTATGGAGCGCCCTCTTCCCCACCCTTGCCCTTGGAAGTTTCGTGGTGAAGCAGAGCACCCTCGTGTCCTATACCTGGAAGCAGAATACCCCCGTGGTCCCCGCCGTGGCCATCGGGACTGCTATCCTCTTCTACCTCTTCCTCAACTACCTGGAGAAGGAGAAGATCGCGGATCCCTCCTCTCCCCTCACACTCCTCGTTCTTCTGGCCCTCATCTTCGTTGCCTACTACTTTGGCCTGGCCGGTTTTACCTTCTTCAACCTCACATCAATCAGCCTCCACTACAGGAACTTCTTCTACTTCCTCTACGTCCCCTACTGGCCCTCCATAGCGGGACTCCTCGCCGCCTGGGTGGCCCGCGTCATCCCCCTCCCCAAGTCTTTTAAGGAGGAGGCACGTAAATCTTCCCGATGAGGAGGGATGGAGAAATCCTTGGTTGATGCCTTTTCTCCCTCCTTAGTGTATGGAGAACGCTTCTCCGGGGGTGGTTTCTGTGCTGAGCAACCTTGAAGAAAAGAAGATACAGGAGTGCTGGGAGGAAAAGGACGTCTACAGGCGGGTCAAGGAGAAGAGGAAGGGAGGAAAGCCCTTCTTCTTCATGGACGGTCCTCCCTACGCCACGGGTCGCATCCACCTGGGCACCGCCTGGAACAAGATCCTCAAGGACACCTATATCCGGTACTTCCGCATGAAGGGCTATGATGTTTACGATAGACCTGGTTACGACGTCCACGGGGTCCCCATCGAGAACAAGGTGGAAAAGAGACTGGGCGTCTCGGGAAAGAGAGAGATAGAGGAGAAAGTCGGGGTGGAGCGCTTCGTGGAGCTCTGTAAGGAGTTTGCCACGGAGCACATCGAGGTGATGAACGACCAGTTCAAGAATCTGGGTGTCTGGATGGACTGGGACAACTACTACGTTACCATGGACAGGGAGTACATCAACGCGGCCTGGTGGACCTTCAAGAAAGCTGAGGAGAAGGGGCTACTCTACAAGGGCAAGTACCCGGTCCACGTCTGTCCCCACTGCGGCACGGTGGTCTCCTTCGCTGAGGTGGAGTACAAGGAGATGGAAGACCCCTCCATCTACGTGGCCTTCCCCGCCGAGAACGGGGACTACCTCCTCGTCTGGACCACCACCCCCTGGACGCTTCCCGCCAACGTGGCTGTGATGGTTCACCCTAAGGAGACCTACGTGAGGGTGAAGGTGGGCGACCGGGTCTACGTCCTGGCCAAGGCGAGACTGGAAGAGGTGGTCAAGGAGGTGGGCTGGGAGGACTACGAGGTCCTTGAGGAATTCCCCGGCGAGAGGTTGGTAGGCCTTCGCTACGAGAGCCCCCTCAAGGAAGAGGTGCCCATACAGGGAGAGATAGAGCACAAAGTAGTTCCCTCGGAGCGATTTGTGACCATGGAGGAGGGAACAGGCCTCGTCCACTCCGCCCCTGGACATGGTAGGGAGGACTACCTTGTGGGGAAGGAATTCGACCTGCCCGTCCTTTCCCCGGTGAAGATAGACGGGACGTACACCGAGGGGGCCGGGAAGTACGCTGGCCTCTTCGTGAAGGACGCCGATAAAGTGATCATAGAGGACCTGAAGAGGAAGGGCTACCTGGTCCACGCTGGAAAGATCCGCCACTCCTACCCCATCTGCTGGCGCTGCAAGAACCCACTACTCTTCATATCCGTGGACGAGTGGTTCTACGCGGTGGAAAAGATCAAGGACAAGATGTACGAGGAGAACGAGAAGGTCTACTGGTACCCTCCCTGGGCAAAGGAGCGGTTCGCCGACTGGATAAGGAATCTCCGGGACTGGCCAGTTTCAAGACAACGCTACTGGGGAACCCCGGTTCCCATATGGGTCTGTGAAAAGTGCGGGCACAGGGAAGTGATCGGGTCGCTGGAAGAATTAGAAGAAAAGAGCGGAAGGAAAATAGAAGACCCCCACAGACCCTGGATAGACGAGGTGACGTACAGGTGTCCCAAGTGCGGAGGAACCATGAGGAGGGTCCCCGACGTCCTCGACGTATGGTTTGACAGCGGTATAACTACCTGGGCGGTCCTGGGGTATCCGAAGAACAGGGAGCTCTTCGAGCGCTACTGGCCGGCGGACCTGGAGATAGAGGGGGTTGACCAGATCCGGGGCTGGTGGAACTCCCAGATGATAACCAGCGTGATCGTGTTTGACAGGGCCCCCTACAAACGGGTGACCATGCACGGGTTCGTCCTGGACGTCCACGGCATAAAGATGAGCAAGAGTCTTGGGAACGTTGTCACCCCCGAGGAGGTCATAGAGAAGTATTCTCGGGACACCCTCCGCTACTACCTCCTCCTTCAGCCCCTGGGGGAGGACATGAACTTCGACTGGGAGAAGGTGAGGGAGGCCTACCGGGAGCTCAATATAGTCTGGAACCTTCACCTGCTCCTCAAGCGGTTCATAGACCAGGAAAGACCGGACCTGGAAGCGGGGCTTACCTCCTACCAGGCACCGGAGGATAGGTGGGTCATCTCTCGGCTCCACAGCACGTTGAGGGAGGTCCACCACCTCTTCGAGAAGCTCCAGCACTTCAAGGCCCTTCGGGTTCTCTCCAACTTCCTCATAGACGATGTAAGCAAGACCTACGTGAAGATGGTCAGGGAGAGGATGAAGGGGCCCAGGGGAGACCCCTCACGGGACGCCGTCTACCAGACCCTCTACCACGTCATGAAGCACGCCATACTGGCGCTGGCCCCCTTCGTGCCCCACATCGCGGAGGCCATGTACCAGAACGTGCTCCAGAGGTATCTAAAGGAAGACAGCGTGCACCTCCTGGACTATCCGAAACCCAGGGAACACCTCATAGACGAGGAGCTCGAAAAGAAGATGGAGGCGGTTCTGGAGGTTTCCGAGGCGGTCTTCGCCCTTCGCCACGAGGCAGGCATCCGCCTCCGCTGGCCCATAGGGGAAGTGGTGATCCTCGGCGACCCAGAGCCCTTCAACACCTTCAGGGACGCCTTCCTGAGGTACGTGAACGCCAAGACCATTTCCTTTGAGAAGAAGGAGGGCTACCTCTGTAGAGAGGCAGGGAACTATACTGTCTGCATACCCAAGTCCCTCAGCGAGGAGCTCTTCTTGGAGGCCCTGGCAAGGGAGGTGCTCAGGAGGATACAACAGATGAGGAAGGAAATGAAATTGGTGGAGAAGGACAAGGTGGTGGCGGAGATCTGGGCCGACGAGAAATTGCTAAAGGCCATAGAGGCAAACAGGGACCTCATAACCCAGCGTGCCGGTATAAAGGAGCTGCTGGTGTCCGAAACACCTACCCTGGAGGGCTACACCCGTGAGTTTGACGTGGAGGGCTCCTACCTGAGGGTAACCCTCAGGAAGATCTGAGGAGCCTTCCCAACTTCTCCTTTATCCATTCCCTGAACTCTTCTTCCTTTTCTACGGGGATCCTTAGCCCTGCAGCCGGGGGGTGTCCCCCTC
>JALUER010000024.1 GCA_027043825.1 Microcaldota archaeon | reverse complement strand
CTCCCATGTATGGGTGATACCGTGTACGTCCTGGCAGGTATAAAGCCGTCTTCCCTAGCCCGCCTCGAAAAGAGAGGAGAGTCCGTCATCGAACTCATCTCTTACCAGGGAGTCCACAGCGTCCTCCAGGTTTCCGAAGGAGATAAGGTCTTCCTGACGGAGGACGCCTACGAGGAACTGAGGCGCGGGAGCGAAGGCATAGTGGTCGAGCTCCTCTCCAAGGACGTGAGCCCCGTGAGGGTGTCCCTCGACCACGTGGACGAGAGAGAGATCCAGAGGGCCCGCATACGGGTCAGGTTCCTTCGTTACGGTAGGGTGAAGGACATAAACAGGAAGGAAGGCTCCGTCACGGTGGAGGTATTCGACTTCGGCCACCCTATTGTAATATGAAGAAAATTATGGCCGCTCCAAGCACCAGGAAGACCAGCTCCGGTCCCAGGAGAGGTAGACTCATGCCGGGCTGCTCCCTGGGCCCCGTGTTTATCACGATGCCGCCCGAGGGGCTCCCCGTCCCTATCCCCCCTTCAAAGGTCATCTTTATGCCGTTCTTGAAGGCCTCTGCCAGGGGAGCCAGCACCCCGTTTATGAGCTTCCACTCCCCCGTCTCCGGGTCAAAGTAGAGGAAGCCTCTGTCGTTCTGCACGCTGCTAACGACCCCTCCACTCTCCCCGTCCACCTTGAGTACAGGCGTTCCGTCGGCTGTAACGTCTATCTTCACCCTGTGCTCGTGGGTCTCCCCGTTCTCGTCCTGGGTGATGAACTTCACCGCCGTGGGGTCGTTCTCGTCCTGTAACACCTTGATGATCTTCTCGCTTATCACGGTGTTCTTTTCCTTGTCGTAGATCCTCAGGTACCTCTCACCGGTTTCCGGGTCCTCGGTTACTGCCACGGCTTTCCTGCTCCCCTCTATCACGTCCACGCCTTTCATTTCGTCGTTTAGCCTTTCCAGGGACTCCGTCTCCTGGGGTGTGGCGTCTGGTGATGGTGTGAAGGAGAGGTCCAGACCCTTGCCCGTGGTGGATGGGGCCACCGTCACCTGTTGAGCGGCTTCCTTGGGGACCGTTACCTTCGTCCTGTCCCAGGCAAGGAGCTCGCCGTTCTTCTGGATGATGGAGAGGTCCTCGAAGACGATGGATGATAGCTTGCCCAGGTCCACCTCCACGTCCTTCATCTTCACGTCGTTGTCCTCGAGCTCAATGGTGACGCCATACCCCTTCACCTTGAAGTCCGAGTAGACGACGACCTCCCTTAACTTGCCCGACCAGGCCTCCGTCTGTGCACTTATTCCGTTCTCGTCGAGGAAGATCGTCCCCTTGTCTGTGACGATCTCCTTCAGTATGCCCAGGTCTGTGCCGTTGGAGGTAAAGCAGTACTTCATCCCTTCGTCTATCTCGTAGTCGGTGGAGCTCCTGGCTGTCAGGATGATGGAAGTAGACGGCGACACCTTTAAGAGGGTGGAGGGGATGATGATGCCCGGTATCTTCGAGTCCGGAACCGAGAGGGAGGCCCCCTCCGCTGGGGTCACGTCTGATATTTCTCCATTCCTCTCGGTGCCTGCCGCTCCCCTGTCAAGTATCAGGTTCCCCTCCGGGGAGACGAGGACGACTTTCGAGGTCCTCTCCCCCGTAGGGAGGGCCTCCTCGGGCCGCGCCCACTGGGAGACTACCCTGCCCTTTAGCACCCCCTGAGCCGACGGGAAATAGGCATAGAGCATCACCTGCTTCTTCTCGATTCTTCCCTTCTCCAAACCCTTCACGAGGTTGTTCAGATCCGCATTTATGCCAAGGGACTTGAGGGAGGACGTTATGGCGCTGGTTATCTGGTCCTCTGGGGAGTTCAGCTCCTCCATCATTGCAGGTGCCCTGGCATGGATGTAGTAGCCGAATACCGTGTCAACGCAGTCAAAGCAACCCTTGTTCAGCGTCCCATAGATGACTGGCATGGCTATGAACTGGAGGGGCATACTGGTGGTCAGCGTCGGGAGGAGGAAGCCCACTATGAGGCTGGAGCCAAACATGGCCAGCTGTGGCTTGTCCTTCAGGAAGGGCATGAGCTTAAAGAGGTTGCAGCTCTTTGTACAAGAATGTTCCTCGTCCGCCATGTCAAGGACCATTTCCCCGTTGGCATAGACCTTGGACTTTCTCGTGAAGGTGATGAGGGTGCTCCCCTCATCCTGCTTGCTGTTCTCAGTCAGGGCGAGAAGGGTGCTTGATGGGGCATAGAAGCTAACACCGTAGGGTGAGGAGGAGAGCCTACAGGAACCACAGGTGTTGGAGACGGCCACCGTCACGATGGCAGACTTCATCTGGTAGGTTCTTTCGTCTTCTTCCCGGATGAAGAAGTTTCCGGGCAAAGACACGTGGAACACGTATTTCATCGCGCGGTCGAGGGCTCCGGGACCTGCCAGCGTCAGGAAGGTCTTGAAGAGGTCACCTGGGTCACTACCGTGGTTTATTAACACGTCCAAGACGACCCCGCTCTCCCGGTAGGGGATGATATCTATGGTGGTCCACTCAGGGGGCATCTGGAAGGCGTCGTGTATCTGGAAGGCCGACAGGGCGGTGTCCAGGGTTCCAGGTTCGGCAAAGCTGGGCTTCATCAAGGCTGTGGGCCCGGCCCTGAAGAGGTAGAACACCATGGGGGCTATCACGTACTTGGATAGGGTGCCCTTCCCTGACCGGAGCCCCACGGCGGTCTCGCCTGAAAGGGCGTCTGACACCGCGTCACCCACGAAGTCGTACTGGGACTGTATGACAGGGACGTACCTTCCCACTTGCTCAGCGTTTAACCTGTAACGTTCTGCCACGTCGGCAGCCAGTTCTTCGGCTAGCGCCAGGTTTTTCTGGGCCCTGACGGTATCTCCCTTGTCGAGAGCATCTACGGCCTCGTTGAGGTACCTTGAGATGAGCTTTACCTTGGGTTCGGTGTCGGCTTCCGGTAGTATTGAAGCTATCTTCTCCAGGTCTTCCTTGATGGGCTTGAGCTTCTCTACCTGCTGGGCGATATCTGTCGTCTGTTGTGGTTGAAGCAGGTCCCTTAGCTTATTATTTATGAAGTCGCGGAGCTGTTCCGGGTTCTCAGGTAACTGGTCGCCCTGTCCCTTTAGCTTGTCAGCCAAGCTCTTCAAGAGCTCCTTCTCGCTGTCCTTTAACTCCTCTCCTTTATTCAGCTTGCTCTCTATCTTACTGAAGGCGGCCAGATCCCTTAACTGGATCCCCTTCTCCTGGAGCTTCCTCGTGAGGCCCCCACCTGTGATCTCCCGAAGGGTCTTGAGGTCGTCTGCCGTGGTCCTCAGGTACCTGTAGAGGACGGCCCTCTCGTGGGGTGTGAGCTTGTGGACGACCTCCGTGGCCCTGGCCGGGTCTACGATGGCGGCCTTTATGAGCTCCTGCTTCTCCGCAGGTAGGTCTGCAAGGGCCTTGGACGCTTCCTCCAACTGGATTCTCTTCCAAGCGCTCACCTTCTTTATGAGCTCTTCCCTGTACTCGTTGAGGAGCTTTTCAAACTCCTCCCCCTTTACCTTCACGGCGAGCTTCGATGCCCCCCTTCCTAACACCTGGGCCGAACTCAACAGCACTCTGTACCCGAAGACCTCGAACAACATCTCGGATGAAGCCCCAAGGTTAAAGTACTTGGTCATGAGGGAGTAGATCTCCTTCCTGCACCCGGAATTAGCGCAGACGATCCTTACAGTAAAGTCTGGTGCCACCACGTGGTTCTCTATGGGAGGGTTCTTCTTCAGGTGTTCCACCACGCCCTTGAAGGGAGCGGTCACAGGGTAAAGCATCCCCTCTACCAGCTTCACCACTCCTTCCCCGTAGCTCCTTACCTCATACCGACCGGAGAACCTCTCACGGAGCAGGGGCTCTGTAGCGTAGGACGGGGGTATGTCGTTTGCTATCCTGAGGGTGTCGTAGAGGAGAACCGTCGCGGAGAAGGGTCCCTGGGACGAGACGTTCCCCAAGAGGGTCTCCCGGACGTCCACCGCTGTGTCACCCGTGCCCACTTCCAGGGCCTCCCCCGTCTGGGGGTTTACCAGCACTATGGTATTCCGTTCCAGCTTCTCCGTGTGGGACGGGATGTCCTGAATAGAAGAGAAGGGGGAGTATGCGTCCTTACCGTAGACCGTGTCGAGTATGAGCTGGTGGACCCCCTCCGCTGATGGAACCACCGTACACTCGGCCGAGTAGACTACACCCGACCAGAGGAGGACTAAGAGTACCGGTAGGGCACGCTTAAGGTCCATGGAAATACCTCCACCCATAATTGTAGGACAAGGAGAGTAATATAGCTAACGACGATGAACCGGAACCAAGGCGTTTCAATGTGGTGCTCCAGATACCTGTCCAGCCCCTTTCCGACACTGTGGAGAACGAGGGCAAGCGCTCCGTAGAAGAGGGCCGTGTAGAGTGTCACGAAGAGGGGCGAGTAGTCGGGCTGACAGCTCTCCACCACCAGGTTCCCCACCTCAGTTGGGCAGGAAGGGATGCCAACCTTCAGGAATCCGTAGCCGAGCAGGAGGAGAAAGACGACGAGAAACGTGTACCACACCTTCCACTTCCCCTGTAAGAAGGCCGCGGCGGTTCCGATCAGGATGGAAGGGATTACCGGGGCGAAGAGGTCCACCAAATAATTAGTGGAGAAGGGTTATAAACGACGATCGCCTATAAAGAAACGTGGGACTGCTGGACTCCCTTCTGGGGAAGATAAAGGGGAAGAAGGAGACACAAGAAAAGGACGAGAAAGACGAGCAGTCCGCCCCTACTCCTACCTCAACCCGCTACAGGGTAAAGAAGGAAACTCTCTCTTCAGGTAGCTCCCTAATCGTCGAGGAGATCAAGCTGAGGCCCGAGAAGTCGTCTCCCCCCTCCCCACCTCCACAGTCGCAGAAGAGGCCCCCTTCCAAGCCCAAGGA
>JALUER010000023.1:3576-5173 GCA_027043825.1 Microcaldota archaeon | reverse complement strand
TCAACGGAGCATCGGTTGAGTGGGGCCGCCGGGATTCGAACCCGGGTCGCGGGCACCCCAAGCCCGTATGCTAGGCCAGGCTACACCACGGCCCCACCTGCCTGACCTCCGTGGAAATGGGAGTACAGGAATGGTTAAAAATGTGGACATCACTCCAACCTCTTCGCCGCCTCCGCCACCTTCAGGGCGAGCTCAGTCGGCTCGAGGGGATAGTGGGCTCCCCTTCGGTACTCTTCCACCATCCACTCCTCCACCGACGTCCCCTTCTCCCTCCTCACCTCCCTCCTTGACCCCTTGGGAACGAAACGGTCACTACTTCCCTGCACGACCTCTACCTCCCTCGGAGGGGGTACATAGTCCCTTCCCACTAACCTGGCATAGGAGAGAACTTGTCGGATGCTCACGCCGTTCTTCAGGGCCTTGTAGAGGGCGTAGGGATAGACGAGAACCCTTCTGATCACGTCCCTTCTTCCCTTCCCCGCCGGTGCTATGGCTATTCCCCGCACCTTCAGCCCTTCCTCCTTGGCCTTCTTCGCCAGGGCCTTTGCCACCTCTCCTCCCAGGGAATGACCCACCACCACGAGCCTGTTGATTCCCCGGGACCTCACGTAGTCCATGGCCCACTCTGCCAGGTCCTCGTAGCCCTTCACCTCCCTGGGAGGGCTGCCCTGCCCTGGAAGAAATAACAAATGCACCCTGAAGCCACTCGCTGCCAGGCGCCTCGCCGCCTCCCCGTCCCGGGAAGGGTTATAGACGGAGCCCAGCCCGTGGATGAAGAGGACGTCTACGCCGTTATGGATCTTGGGCTCCACGAGAAGGACGCGGTGATCCCTCCCCTTTACCTCCCTTACCTTCAACCCCCACTCCCTTACCCTCTCCCTGATCCCCTTCACCGACTCCTCCACGCCCACATAGACCTCTGGTCTCCCTCCCTTTTAACCCTGAGGTCCTCATTATTACATGGAGCGGCCGGTCATCCGGGGAGGGAAGAGGGTTCTTCTCGTTCCTTTAGTGGAGGAAGACGCCGAGTGGCTCTGGAAAGAGGTAAATCGCCGAGACACCTTCCCCGTTATAGGCCGGTACGGCGTGGTTTCCCTGGAAAACGAGAAGGAATTCATTAAGAGGGCCTTCGAGGACAAGGACAAACCACGACTCCTCATCATGACGAAGGAGGGAAAGAGGATCGGTGTCATCGGCGTGAACGAGTACAGCCGGTACCACGGCAGGGCCGAGGTGGGCGCCTGGCTCGTCCACGACGAGAGGGGGAAGGGCTACGGAAGGGAGGCCCTCTCCCTCTTCGTGGACTTCCTCTTCACCGAGCTCAACTACCGGAAGCTCTACGCCTACACGGATGCCATCAACGTCCCTGCCCAGCGGGTCCTGGAGGGCGTCGGCTTCAAGAAGGAGGGCCGCCTCAGGAAACATTCCTACAACGGGAGTATAGGTGGCTACGTGGACACCCTCGTCTACGGCCTCCTGAGGCGGGAATGGGAGAGGAGGCTCACTTCCCCTTCCTCTTGAACTTCTTCAGACCTTTCTTCATCTCCTCGCCAGCCACCGCGTAGTCCACCTTCAGTTTCAGCGCCCTAAGCGCTTT
>JALUER010000023.1:0-3566 GCA_027043825.1 Microcaldota archaeon | reverse complement strand
CAGGGCGTAAGCCTTAAGGAGAGTTTTTACAGCCTCCCTCTCCTTCTTCTGGAGGTCAAGGGGTTCAACGAGAGCATTCACGATCCTCGAAACCTTGGGGCCGTTCACCGAGGCGATGACCTCGCCCACCACGTTGGCTGAGGCCCTCTTTCCCTTTACGATCTCCTCCACGGCGGCGTCCAGGTCCTTCAGGTCAAAGGCCTCGTGGAGGTACTCTTCGAGCCTATCATAGATAGAGGAGAGAATGCTGGAGAGGAAGAGGGCATTCTCCAGCGGCGAGTTCTCGTGGGGTCTCGTCTTCTTCACCACTACCCAGTTCCCGTGCTTCGCTATGAACTGGATGGTGTCCTCCATGGGAAGAACAAAGGGATTTCTTGCTTTATACCTTTCGCGTTGTAAAAATCTTCCGTGGACGACTTTGCCCTGAACACGCTCCGTAAGCTGGGCTTCTCCGACTACCAGGCAAGGGTGGTCTACGCCCTCCTGAGGCTGAGGGAGGCAGACGTCCGGGAAATATCCAAGTTTGCGGAGATCCCCCGCACCAAGGCCTACGAGGTGCTGAAGGAGCTCCGGAGGAAGGGCTACGTGGTGGAGATACGCACCAGGCCCATGAGGTACAGCATCGTGGACCCGGACGGCTTCATAGAGAAGGTCTATGCCCGGAAGAAGAAGGAGATGGAGACGCTGGAGAAGGAGGTGGAGTCCCTCAAGCGGCTCCTACCGGCCCTCTCAAAGCAGGGGGAGACCGCCGAGAACTATATCATCCGCACCTCCTCCCCCGAGGGAGTGGTGGAGCTCATCCGGGGGAGGGTGAAGCCCCCCACCATCGTGGGCTACACCCGGGAGAGCAGGAACTACCTGAAGGGGCTGGGGGACACGGAGGTGAACAGCCCCATCGACTTCGTCCTCACCCCTGAAGAACTCTTCATCCCCTTGAACCCCCTTGGCGTCCCCCAGCGGGAGTACGTGGTGGTCGTCTTTACGAACCCCTACGTGATGGAGATCGTCCGGCGCTGGGTGGAAGAAGTCCTACTCTCCGAGTAGGGCCATCTTAATGACCCTCTCCAGTTCGGGATCCACGTTCTTCTTGGAACTTACCATGGCGACGAAGGTGTATGGATTGAAGACCCCCAGCTCCGAGATAATACCCGTAACGAGGTTGGGGGGCGTGGCGTCGAAGGCGGGGTTCCGGATCTCCGCCCCGGGAAGTTCAGGCGGATCTATCACCTCCTTCGGGTCCCTCTCCTCGATGGGCTCCCTGAAGCCCAGTATGGTGACCGGGTCGAACTTGTAGGTGGAGGCGGCCACGTAGTAGGGTACTCCAAACTCGTGGGCCGCCAACGCCATGAGGGCAGTCCCGACCTTGTTTATCACCCTGGCATCGGCCGTTATGACGTCCGCCCCCGTCATGTAGAGGTCCGCTTCCCTCATGAAGTAGTAGGCGGCGCTGTCCACCACGTACACCACCTTCACTCCCATCTGGAGGAGCTCTCTCGCGGTGATCTTCCCCTGGTACCTTGGCCTCGTCTCGGTCACGATCACGGTGAACTCCTTCTCCTTGGCGGCCTCCCGGAAGACGCCCATGAGGGTGGAGGAGTGGCAGTGGGTGATGATGGTGGAACCGTCCTCTATGAGGTTTGCTCCGTAGGAGAAGATCTTCCTCTCCACCTCCTCCTTCAGGTCCACGTAGTTGTCCACGGCATACATGATGGCCTCCCGGAACACGTCCCCCGGGAGGTCTTCCTTCTCCTTCACCGTCCTGAGGACGAAGGCGAGGGCCTCCCGGAGCGCCGGCTCGGTGGGCCTGCTCCTGGCAAGGGCCTCCACCGCCTCGACGATCATCTTCTTCAATTCCTCGGTGCTCTTTCCCTCTTCATCTGCCAGCATGGTGTATATGGCTGCCAGGGCCCTCTCCGCCACGTTCGACGCTCCCTGTACCTTCAGGTCCCTTATGGCCTTCACCGTTGCCTCTACTGCTGGGTGGACCATCTTCCTAATGAGGGATCTTCCGTTATTAAAACAACCCCTCATAGTAGTCCATGGGGCTTAGCAGGAGGAAGCGGATCATGGAGGTTCTCTTGGAGACCGACGTTCCCCTCTCCCCCATCGAGATCGGCCACATGGTGGGGACCTCCCCCTCCGTGGTTATAAAGGACCTCCCCTACGTGGAAAAGACTGCCAGGGCCAAGGGATACCGTTTCGTCATCGTCCCGGCCCGCTGTAAGAAGTGCGGCTACGTCTTCGAGCCCTCGGTGCACATCCCCACCAAGTGTCCCCGTTGTCACTCCCAGTGGCTCGTCCTTCCCCGCTTCAGGCTAACCAAGTGAGGCCACTTCCCAGAGGAAAACGAAGAGGAAGACGAGGAGGGTGAAGACCGCCACCAGGACGCGGTGGGGTATGAGCTTCGCCCTCTTTATCTTTATGATGAGGAGGGACGGGACCACCCCGCCGGCCAACACCAGGGCCAGGGAACCCAGTAGTATTGAGCCAAAGAAGGAGACCCCGAGGAGGAATATGAACAGGGGAGGGAGCAGTATGAGCAACAGCGCCAGCCACCTCTTACCTACATACTCCGTGGTCATGTCCACCGTTCCAAGGCCCACGCCGATGAAGGAGGTCAGCATGGCAAAGAGCGGGACGAGGTAAGCTATGAGGCCAAAGAAGGGGCCGAACACGTTTACCAGCCCAAATATGGATATCTCCGGCGTGTTATCCCCGAGGACGGATATGACTGCGATGGAAAAGAGGGTGTATATGGCCGCCGTTATGATGAAGGCCTTGTAGACGGCGTCCACCACGCTCTGCTTGTCCTTCACAAGCCTGACCGCCTCGGGCAGGCTTAGATGGACGAAGTAGGCGAAGACCGCCACCGAGAATGCCGTCACCAAGTCCCCTATCCTTTCCCAGGAGATGGGTATGTGGTAGGGCTTGAGGTAGGGTATGGACCAGAGGACCGTGAGGCCAAAGAGAAGTATGAGAAGGGCAACGGCGGCAGTTTCCACGTTGGCAGAGGTCCTCAGGCCGGCCGTCACCACGAGGGAGAGCAGGACCCAGAGCAGGACACCCCATGTAACGGTGCTTCCACCCACCAGGTTATGGAGAGCCTCCCCCATCCCTTCCAGGTAGGCAGAGAGGGCCCCGTAGACCGCCAGCACCACGAGGATCAGGAAAACCACTGCTCCGGTCCTGCCAAAGTGGTGTTCGATGAGGTCAAAGAGGTGGTAGTGGGGATTCGTGACGTAGAGGGACTCCACGAGGAAGAGGGCTGTGAGGAGCATCAGGACACCCGCCACGAGGATGGTGACCCCTCCCCAGAAGACGCCCAGCCCCTTTATGGCGTAGGGAAGGCCTAGCACGCCGGCGCCGATCTGGGTCCCTACCAGGAGGGCCACCGCTTTCCAGACCTCTCTCTCCACGGAAGAATTAGGGGGATAGGTCTATTTATTGGATGCGGGAGGGGTGGGAGTATACTCGTATGCCGTCGATCCCCACGGCGAAGAGGGTCACCCCCAGGCTCTCCGCCACGGCCACCGAAAGGTCCGTGGGCACCGAGGTGGTGCCCACGG